>JBBRDM010000004.1:0-64673 GCA_038203935.1 Chthonomonadales bacterium | reverse complement strand
AAACTCGCTGCTTTAATTAACGGCAAACGACCAGACCCGGATGCGAACGGTGACCGTCGTTTTGCTCTGGCAGACTGGCTTATAGATAAGAACAATCGGCTCTTCGCCCGAAATATCGCTAACCGATACTGGGGATATCTTTTCGCAAAAGGGATTGTGAATCCTATTGATGATCAGCGGGTTACAAATCCACCCACGAATGAGCCGCTTTTAGATTTCCTCGCGAATGAATTGGTGCGAAACAGTTTCGATGTAAAGAAACTCCTGCGAGAGATGTGCCTCTCTAAAACTTATCAGCGAAGTTCATCGTCCGCTCAAGGAAACCAGGATGATGAACTATTCTTCACCCATTATCTTCCGCGCAGGCTGCCGGCGGAATCTCTTCTCGATGCAATAGATATGGCCTGTGGAACACGGGAGAAATTCCCTGAACTGCCGCTTGGAACGAAAGCCATTCAGCTTCCAGACCCGGGAGTTTCGTCCGATTTCCTGGATGTTTTCGGGCGGCCGCTGCGCGCGATTGCCTGTGAATGCGAGCGGTCAGGAGAGCCAAATCTATCACAAACGCTTCGCATGATGAATGGCGAACTGGTAAACAGGAAAATTGGGGAGGATGATGGCAGAATTGCGAAATTGATATCTGCTAAACACTCCGATTCGGCTATAATTGAAGATCTGTATACTTCCACGCTTTGCAGGCCGCCAACTCGGAAAGAGCGGAATGAGGTGCTGGGGATACTGGCTTTCTCAGATTCACGGAAGCCGGTCTACGAAGATGTATTGCTCACGCTTTTAAATAGTAAAGAGTTTTTATTCAATCATTAGCAGTCATGGCGTGTCGGTATGAAGATAGGGGAGGCAGCGCATGTTCGATATCGAGATGGGAAAACACCTTGAGTGTGATGGTGTCACCAGGCGGGATTTTCTGCGTGTAGGATCTCTGGCTGCGCTGGGAATCAGCATGCCGGAACTGCTTCGTGCGGAAGCTTTGAAAACGAAGCCCGGAAAGCGTGAGCCTGCCTGCATCCTGTTGTGGATGGGCGGCGGCCCCAGCCAGCTGGATACATTCGACCCCAAGCCGGATGCGCCGCAGGAGATTCGGGGATCATTCGGTACTGTCCCTACAAACCTCAAAGGAATACGCATTAGCGAACATCTTCCCAAGCTCGCCAAACAGCTGGATAAATATTCGATACTCCGATCTGTAACTTCTCCCGATGGCACTCATGAGACCGCAACGCACTATCTATTGACTGGATATCCATTTAATCCGGCAGTTGAGATGCCTGCTTACGGATCCGTTATCGGCAGGGAGAAGGGCTTCCAGAATGGTATGCCGCCTTATGCGCTGATGGGAGGTCTGCCATTCGGCCATGGGCATGCGGGTTACATGGGCTCCGTTTATAATCCATTCAATATTAATGGCGATCCCAGCAGCAAAGATTTCAGCGTGCAGGATGTTACTCCACCCAATGGGGTCGACGTGCTTCGTATGGATAGGCGTCGGTTGATGCGGGAAGCCCTCGATAACTGGCAGAAGGATAAAGAGACCGCCAGCAGCTCGACTAAAAGCATGGATGAGTTTTATGCCCGGGCGTTCGATTTAGTTACTTCGCCTGTCGCAAAAAAAGCTTTCAATTTGAATGAAGAGTCGGATAAAATGCGCGACTCTTACGGCCGTACTCATTTTGGTCAGAGCTGCCTGCTTGCGAGGAGATTAGTCGAGGCCGGAGTACGATGTATCACCATCAACTATGGCGGCTGGGATACACATACAGATAATTTCAATTCTCTAAAAAATGGACTGCTTCCACCCCTGGATTCCGGATACTCCGCATTGCTTTCTGATCTACACGACAGGGGAATGCTAGATTCTACGCTGGTCGTTTGGATGGGAGAGTTTGGCCGAACGCCGCGAGTTAATGGAGCTGCCGGGCGCGATCACTGGCCAGGAGCCATCAGTGTCTGTATGGGTGGAGGCGGTGTTAAGACGGGGCAGGTCATCGGAAGTACTAACGAACGTTCAGAATTCCCCAAGGAGCGCCCAATACGAGTTGAGGACGTCTCTGCAACGATCTACAAAGCGATGGGTATCAACTTCGAAAAAGAATATATGTCTCCTCAGCAGCGGCCATTCAAAATCAACTACGACGGTACTCCGATCTCGGAACTGATTGGTTAGAGCTTGGGGAGAGGCGGCGCTATAGTACTGATCTGGAATTGCAAAGCCCATCCAAGGTCGCAAACCCCTGTATGGGCTTGATTGTTCTGACTTCTCGACGGAAATATTTAAAATAGTAATTTGTGTTCGCATTAGAGTTCGAGCGCAGCGCTTGACCGAGCTTCGCTACAGTTAAAGGAATAATAATATGCGGTTGTTTATTAAAGCGGCGATGCCGGTAATTGCTGCAGTTCTTTCAATAACCGCGAATGCAGGCGAAGTAAAGCCGCTTACCACCCCTACTTACAGTAAAGATATACAGCCGCTTTTCAAGGAAAGATGCATAGTCTGCCATAGCCAGGCGACGCTGACTAATTCTTCCATTTCTGGGGGACTCGCTCTGGATTCGCTGCAAGCCACTTTGAAAGGCAGTTCGCACGTGATTCTTGTTGCCGGAAAGAGCGCAGACAGCGAGCTGATTCGAAGAGTGATCTCCACCAGCCCCGCAAAATTGATGCCAAAAGGGGGGCCTGCCCTCTCTCCTTCCCAGATAGATCTACTGAAACGCTGGGTAGATGCAGGCGCTCCTGCTGGTGAAAATAAGCTCGACACCGCTCCAGTCTCACCTTCCAAATCACTTCCAATGCCTGTAAATCGAGCGCTTCTGGCTGTTCAGATTCCCACAAATATTAAAATTGAGGGAGCCATGCCCGCAAAGGCAGGCGTGAAAGAGACTCCTGTTTCCTACGCTATCAAAGTAGGTCCACTGCCGCCAATTACCTCACTTGCCTACAGCCTTGATGGAAAAATCCTCGCCGTCGGTTCTTATCGCGCGTTGACATTGTGGGATGCTGCAGCGGGTAAGCCGCTGCGTACTGTTACAAATCTGCCAGGATCTGTCTACTCAATTGCATTTCGAGCGGACTCTTCTCTGCTTGCAATCTCTGGCGGAGCCCCGGGTATGAATGGCGAGGTGCGTGTCGTCGATCCGAAGACAGGCAGCCAGGTAGGGCCTCTGATGACCGGGCATACTGATCTCGTCTATAGTGTTGTCTGGAGTCCGGATGGCACCCGTCTCGCGACTGCCAGCCAGGATAAGACGGCCAGACTTTGGGAGTGGCCATCCGGCAAAGAACTGAAACAGTTCAAAGATCATTCCGATGCGGTCACCAGAGTTTGTTTCGCCCCAGACGGAAAATCGATATTTACCAGCAGCCAGGACCATAACGTACGTCGGTTTGACGTGAATACCGGGCTGGTATTGAAGGTTTTCAGCGGGCATGGAGAGGTCGTGAACGCTGTCGCCATAAGCCCTAATGGAAAATCTTTGATATCATCCGGCCAGGAACCAGCAGTCCGATGGTGGAATTTGGATAATGGCGAGACTGCGAATACAGTCGGCGGACACGATGCGGCAGTCACGGATCTCGGTTTTAGCAAAGATGGTAAATTCGCGATCTCTGCCTCTGCAGATCACACGGCACGACTTTGGAGTACCGATAATGGCAGCCTGGTCCGTACTCTCGCTGGCAGTGAAGATTGGCTCTATTCCGTATCCATCAGTCCGGATGGTAAAACTATTTCAGCCGGGGGAGCGGAAGGAGAAGTGCGACTGTGGGATGCCGGTTCCGGTAAACTGCGCGTAACGCTTTTCTCCTGGCCACCCAATCCGAAGTCTGGGCTGGAATGGGCTGCTGTAACTCCTGAAGGATACTACGATGCCTCCGAAGGCTGGCAGGCAAAACTTATACCGCAGCGAACTCCCAAACTGATCAATGCGGCGGACACGCAGGAATCTAAATCACTCTATCGGCCGGATCTGGTACTAAAAGCCTGGATGGGGCAGCCAATTGAGACAGTGGTAATAAAATTGAAAACTCAAAATGCTCCCCCTAAAGCAATAACATCTGGAAAGGCATCAAAATGAACCATCCTACCGCCTTTCAAAATACCTGTGTCCTCAAAACCCCTAGTCCATTAATAAACGAGGCCTTCCGATACGCCAAGGATAATATCGCGCGCTGCATGCGCTGCTATTCGCTGGGATGGGGGATGAGCAACTCCCCGCACAACTCTACCATTGTGGTCGGCAGAGATACTGGCTGGATGTGCATCGGAGCAGACTACGTGGCGCCCTGGTTTGCGCCGAAAGCGCTGGGCATTTTCCGCGACCGGCAAAAATCAAACGGACAGATACTAGAGTACGTCGATCTGGAAACAGGCTTCGAAAACGACTATGGATTAAACATTGCGGACAATACTCCCCACTATATCTGGGGTGTCTGGAAACACTGGAAGCAGTTCAACAGCTCCGAATTTCGGCAGGATTATTTGGATTCGATCACTGCTGCGGCCGATCATCTGGTGTCGGAGATCCAGGAGAACGGCCTTCTGTATGGACATCCGGATGGAGTGGAGACGCGGGGAACTACTTCCTGGCGCAATATCATTCCAGGTAAAGTGCTGGCAGGGGAAGTCACAGAGATATGCTCTTTGAGCTCGATGGCACTCCGTTTTGCAGCCGATTTCACAGGCAGCAGCCGCTATTTGGAAGCCGCGAATCGAATCCGCAATGCCGTCAATTCTGAACTTTGGAACAGCGATTTCTACCTTTTGAATAGGTTCGAGAGTATTCCCGATCCACAAATAACCGGAGACGGGGTTTTCCCAATCATTTGTGGAATCTCGCCTCCAGATCAGACAGAGAAAATTTTGAAACGGCTCTCGGAGCCTGATTTCTGGACAGAGCGCGGAATGCACACTGTGTCTGTGAATGATCCTGGCTACCATCCAAACTCCGGGGCAGGCCTGATCGGTGGAAGCTGGCCGAATCTTACTCTCTGGTATGCTGCAGCAGTATCAAAAAGTGATCCTGAGGAAGCTCTGCGTGCTCTAGAGATAATTGCAACTCCTGTAGTCGAGCCCCAGCCGCCAGAAATTAATGTTCATCTTGGAGAATTTCCGGAGTATTTTGATGGGGATAGCGGTGTGAATCTGGGCATGCATATGTCGCCATGGGTTGCGCCTACATTTATTTGGGCAGTGCTCGAAGGGCTGCTTGATCTGACATGGCAGGCAGGAGTTCCTCATTTTGAACCTCACTGGCCAGCGGGATGGGAGAGCGTTTCCATTGAGAAACTGCCCACCGGCAATGGGCTGCAGAATTTTGAAATACACCGATCTTAACGCGATGATCTATGATTCAACCGTGCAAATATCGTGTTTCACATATTGAAATGCAGTGTTACTCAGACGTGCATAGGAATCCAGAGGTGAGATAGCGCTGGAGAACTTACTGGAGATCGAAAAATGAAAACTGTTACTTCAATTTTAGGAATATTAATAGCCATTTACTGTTCTGCCGCTCAGGCACAGACTTCCTTCCCCATGCTGGGAGCTGTCTATCCCGTATCCATTCAGCGCGGCAAAACGACCGAGGTCACGGTGACTGCGGCAGGAAACGGCGGCACGAATCTCTACGGCGCCTATAAGGCACTATTCGAAGGAGACGGGATATCGGCTGAACTGCTGCCTCCCGAAAAAGGCTGGCCGGCCCGCGATGCTAAAAAGCCCTTTGAAATACCAGCAATCGATTCTGTTAAGATGAAAGTTACGGTGTCCTTGACCGCCGATCTGGGAGTACATGAATTTCGGCTGGGCACTCCATTTCACGGCGTTTCCTCAGTAGGCCAGCTCGTTATAAGTGACGATCTCCAGATGCTTGAAGCCGAGCCGAATAACGATATCGATCATGCCCAGCCAGTTAAACTTCCCATAGTCGTTAACGGAAAATTTCAGGCTGGGGAAGATGTAGACTGCTATAAATTCAAGGCAGCAGCGGGCCAGGAGATTGTGTTCACGGCGATATGTTCACGTCTGCAGGATAAGATTCATGATTTACAGGACCACGCGGATCCAATGCTGGTCTTGATGGATATGAGCGGGAATGAGCTTGATAGGAACGACGACTACTACCATGCGGATCCGCTGCTCCACCACAAATTTGAAAAAGCGGGCGAATATATTGTTCAGATTCGTGATGTAAGCTACCACGGCAATCCAAGCTGGGTATATGCGCTTACAATCACTTCTGCGCCCTATATAACGGCCTGCGTTCCCTGTGCGGTGCAGCCAGGAAAATCAAACAGCCTGCATGTTTCTGGCATCAACATTGCTTCCGATGAGATGGTAAATGTAGACGTTCCACCCACGATCAAACATGGTGTGTGGATGACTTCGGTGAAATGTTCGGGAGGACAGTCGAACCCGATTGCGCTGCTAGTTACAGATTATAATCAAATGGTTCTGAGCTCTAATCGCGACTCGAAAGGGGGTTCAAAAACAGTTACTGCATCTGTTGGAACAGCCAAACCTGTGGTGCTGGGAACCTTATCGCTGCCAGGTGCACTCGACAGCACCTTGATGCATGATGGAATATCTGACAGATTTAATTTTCACTCTAAAAAATCGGAAACCTGGTATTTTGAAGTGATGGCGCGGCGGCTCTATTCCGTACTGGATTCGGAAATTAAAATACTGAATTCAAAAGGTGACGTTCTTAATTCCAATGATGATTTCTTTGGCAAAGATTCCAGGATAGAATCCTGGCAGGCGCCTGAAGATGGGGATTATACCCTCGAAATCAGAGATATTACCGGGCACGCCGGTCCGAACTACTTTTATAACCTGGAGGCTGATAGAGTAGTTCAGGACTTTCAGCTAAAGTGTGATACCGACCGCGCCATGATCGCACCAGGCAACCGGACAGCGCTTTTTATCCAGTGTGAAAGGAAGAACGGATTTGCCGGTCCGGTAGATATTACTGTTGATGGGTTACCGGCGGGCGTCACTGCTTCCAGCCTGACGATACCGTCGGATCTAACTCAAGGAGTGGTAATTATCACGGCAGAAGCTGGAGCCAAAATAGACAGCCGCACTTTCAAGGTTGTTGGACATGCAAAGCTATTAGCTTCCGATGGAAAGACTTCTGACGTGCTTCGCATTGCCCGTCCGCTGACTGAGATATATCTGCCAGGCGGCGGCCGCGGAATGATGGAAGTTGCTACTCAGGCTTGCGCAGTAACGGAAACAAACGACCTTGAAGTGATGGTTAATACACAAACACTGAATCTAAAGCCAGGTGGAACGGTTAAAATAGAAGTGAATCTCAAACGTCGAGCAGATTATACCAAACCCGTTTCACTCGATGTGATGGTGCAGCATCTTGGTCAGGTTTTCTCGAATCCCCTGCCCGCGGGAGTAACGGTTGATGATGATGCCAGTAAAACACTGTTGGGAGACAACGAATCGAAAGGTTATATCACTTTGAAAGCGAGTAAGGATGCCAAGCCAATAAAAAACTGGCCGATTGCTATTCTCGCAAACTCCAGCATTAACTTCGTAATGAAAGTTTGGTATTCAGCGCCACTCGTTATGCTGAATGTCGAACAAAAATAATCTTCTTCACCGTCATGCTGAATGTAGAAATTCTATCATCTACCTGAAACAAAAATAGTCGTCTGCCGATGAGCCTATTCATATCGGCAGACGACTATTTTTAATGGCCTCAACTCTACTTAATTGGATTATCCGGCGGTACTATCGGAGGCGGAGTTCCAGGAAATGAGGAGGATGGCGCCTCCTGCACGACTGGCTTTGGAATGGCTGTGACAGTCAAAGTTTTTGTAATCCGGTTGCCTATGCTGTCGGTGGCTGTAAATGTAAAAACGGTGGATTCGTTAATCGTCACTTCCTTAATGCCGCTTGCGGGGACTACATCTCCGATTACCCCGTGATCCGATTCGATGCGTGCGGAAGCTGCATATATAGTGCGCCATCGAATTTTGACCGGGGTTCCTATAAATACCTGTCCTTTCGGGCCAGCAAAGGCAAGTATCTGCGCCGTACAGACATCTTTTGGAACGACGCGAACTTTGCAGTTCTTCGCAGCAGCCTTCATCTTGTCATCCAGTCCGATAGCTCTCAGCTGATAAGTCGTATCCTGATCGGGCGTGACGGGATGGGTCTGCTGGAATTGGCTCAGCCGCACATCCCCGGGGTCCAAAATGAGATCTTTCGCATTTACTGTCTCCCACGAAAGCATCACGGATTCCCCTACATGTACGACAGCAGGCTCGGCCTTAAAAAAGGTGATGACGGGCTTTTCAGGAACAGGAGGCGGAGTGACTTCAATTTTCAAACTCTGCGCTTTATCGGGAAGACCATGCTCACGCACTACGATTTTGTATAGTGTGAACGGCATCTCAGGCTTTACTGTGATAGTGCCCACAATATTTTTTTGTTCCCCCAGGGCGACTTCTTCACCATCAGGGCCGGTACGCTTGTAGAGAATAATCTGGCTTCCCGCTGGAGAAACATCCCACGAGAGGGAGGCTTCCTGCCCAAAAGCAACATTTTTAACGGGAGAGGCGAATGAGTTGATGACAATAGGAATTGGCGGTTTTGGCCGGAAAGCCCAGGCGACGGCTCCTCCAAATACCAGCAGAAGCAGAAAAATACCAAGAAGTGGTGAGATAAGCGCGCGTTTCTCAATTTGACCATGGACATTGGCATGAATATAGGAATATTCAACCGACCTCGCAGAGGCAGTAAATCCATACAGCCGCATCCCGCCGACAATAGAAGAGTTTTTTGGTCGAACTGCTAACGGAATTATTTCGGTTTGGCCAGGTTTTAGCGTGATTCTGTCAACATCAAACTCGTAAACGCATTCATCTTCGGGATCGCTTGCAAATAGTTCGAGTGTCTCTTCCGCATTTCCAAAATTTGAAATAGTAACTTCGAGATCATTGAGGGCATGCAGAAAAGTAGCGACTACTCTTTTGGTATCTAATTCCATCTGAAGATTGTTGAAGGGTTTGACGATCAGGCTGGCCTGGGCCATTCCTTCTTCACCCGTCTCCATGGCCTGCACTTTGACGAGAAACGGATACGTATCTGCCCGGCTGGAACTGTCTCGCGGAACTTTGAAATTTACTCTCGCGGTGGATGTTTCGCCTGATGCGAGGTTAAGCGCGGGCATCGGGATGCGGTACCACTCGACATCCACCCCCTCAATCTCGAGCATTAGACGATCAGAAGTCTCCTGCCGATTGGTCATAGTCACGATAAGCTGAACTACGCTTCCCGGCTCCAAGGTGATGTCTGGTTCTGAAAGTGAAACAACGATCTTCTGTATATCAGATATTGTGGATGACATATATTTCCATACTGCTCCGAACCGGCGCAACTTCGATGATTGACTGCTTTAGAGGAGACGGAGCAGAAACTCCCGAGGTTCAAGTAACTCTGCGAACAGCAGGCGCATTTCTCTAGGATTATTATAATCATAAGAGGAGGTTTTGTCAATGTATGTATGCGTGCAGGCATGTGCGGGGCAATAATTACTCATAAAAAAAATGGGGCCGTTTTTTTCCGGCCCCAGGAGGGTCTTATCTCACGTTCTCTACTCGGAACGCACATCTTCAATATTTTCATCAGGAGATTGCAATGATGGCAATTCAGGTATCACCACCTGAAGCTTTAATCCTGCTTCTTTCCTGAATAGCTGAGGTGAGATGCCATGATGCTTACGAAACATCCAGCTAAATGATCCCACGCTCTCAAAACCGATACTCATACATATATCAGTAACAGAATAGTCGGTGTTCACGAGCAGATGTCTTGCCCGTTCCAGCCGCCTTCGAATCTGATAATGATGCGGTGTTTCCCTGAACACCTGCTTGAACAGTCTTAAAAAATGATGCGGTGATAGTGCCGCATAGGCAGCCACATCTGTCAGTGAGAGCGGTTCATAGAGGCGGCTCTCAATCATGTCTTTAGCCCGGTGCAGCCGGCGATAAAGCTCCTCTCGTGTGGCCGCGCGCACCGCAGGCATATCATCGATTTCACGATTTACTGCTTCATGCTGCATTAGCAGAGCATCCATAAGTGAATGAAACTGCTCATCGAACCACGCATAATCCGTGGGTGCGATGTCTCGATACTTTTCCAGCCGTGCGAGCACTGGAGATACGGTTTCATTATGATGATAGTTCTGCTCATGAAACATATCCACAATGGCTGATTGCCCTATAGGGTCGTCGAGCAGCATTTCATCCGACTTACTGTTGCAACGAAGTACTTCAGCAGTAAAAGATGGCCGCAGGCACACCGTGAAACAGCTCACTTCAGTTTCAGATTTTATATAACTGTAATAGGCTCTATTGGGATTGAAAACTAGATAGGAGCTGTCGTCTACAGCGAAACGTTCCCCTTTGCTTTCAAAAACCCGATGGCCGTTTTTAGCCCATCTTATACCTAGGTCACCAGGCGCATCGCCCGGATTAAGTTCCTGTTCCGCTGCACTCCAGGCCATTAGAACGTTGCAAACGACGGAAGTGTACACTTTGCCGTCTGGATACATGATCACTACGGAGGGAGCATCCGTGTACGATTTACCTAAAGTTCTTTTCGCTCTATTCGATCTCAGGCTTGGTAACATAAGAACACCATCTCACACCAAGTTCTGACGTGATTCTGGAACATTTTTTATTGTACTGCAAGGATGTCTATCTGTGCTTCTCGAAAATTGCTTTTTTACATCGGTTGTGAAATAATAGACTGGCGCAGTGAATCCTGGTGCACACCCCGATGTCACCGCTTGTCTGGAAACTTTGAAACAGCAGAATATCGCTGTTACTTCATCCAAGGCTGGTTATTTTGAACCCTGTTATCTTTCAAAATCTCAATTATTGGCCATTCCTGACTCTTGCGGTCATTCCGTTATGGATACACCTGCAGGGAAACAGGACTTACTCCATGGAAACACTTCCAACGATTCATATTATAAAACAGGCAGTAAGCAGACAGCGAATTTCTCCGAAAATCGCACAGGTACTATTGATGATTGTTCGAATGCTGCTTACTGTTCTGCTCGTTTGCGCCTTTATGAAACCAGTTTTTAGCACCACGCACGCTTCGAAATTGGGCAAGCCGACTGCAGAACAAATCAGCCCGGATACTTCGCCGACGAAGACGAATAAGAGTGCTGCGAAAAGCGCTTCAAAAAGGATGCACGTACTGCTTATCACTTCTGGTGCACACGTTCCGAATACCGGGTCGGGGTATTTGCAGCATGCCATAAACCCATCGCTGGGAAACTCTGGGCGAACTGCCCTTCAATCAATTCCACTCTCAGAAATCACCACTGAAAACACTAAGAAGTTCGATGTCCTTCTAATGGATATGTCACAACTGAGAGCTGAAGATAGTTTGCCTCCCTTAATGCACACTGTCGAAGAGGGAAAAAATCTCGTGCTATTTGCAGCAGGGGAAAGATCTCTTGCAGCGCTCAAGCAAATTGAAAATAATTTGACCAGTTCTGAACAGATGCCAGTCACGTTCAAAACGGGCGAAGCGGAACTAAACCCCGGTATTGGTTATCTTACGATTGCTGAACAGAATCATGACAGTCTATTTCTGAAAAAAAATTTAAAATTAGACTGGAGCGGCCTCAGAAATATTCATATCAGGAAGAGTTTTAATCTTTTAGACGTTCAAAAATCTGCAGAGATTCTGCTTAATTTTGGGGATGGAACTCCGGCCGCGGTTCAAGGGAAATTTGGCAACGGGGAGATTGTACTCTGTAATTTTTCACCTGGACGAGAGTTCGGCGACCTCGCGCTTAGCCCTGCATTTCCTCCTCTCGTCCATGAGCTGATCAGCTCGATGGCGAATAAAAACAGCGCAAATCCTTATCCGAATTCCAAGCCGTCTGTTAACATCACCGAGCCATCAAACACCACTACAGATAAGCTGCATATTAAGATTGAACTCTGGCCTTATTGTATCGTGGTGGTGATGCTTCTTCTTCTCTGCGAAGACATTCTAACTGCGAAACGCAAAAAAATTCCTCTTCCGAAAATCGGAAGAGGAATGAATCTGAATAATCCGTGACTTGACTGCGGTGTCAGACAGCCTGTACATCCAGTTTCGCAGAATCCGTGTGGATACGCTCGGCTTGCGGAAGATCTCCTTTAAGACGATCTGGAATGATTTCACCGCGAAGCAGATCGTCGAGCGTCTGCCTTTCGACAATAAGATCAGCCTGGCCGTCAGAGACGAGAACTACCGCTGGCCGAAGAAATCGATTGTAGTTGCTGGCCATCACAAAATTGTACGCGCCTGTCGTCTGAACTGCGAGCAGATCACCGGTATGCGGCTCTGCAAGCGCTGCATTCCAAATCAGGATATCGGTCTCGCAGTGCTTGCCGGCAACGGTGATGGTTTTGTCGGCGGGCTGATCTGCCTTGTTCGCGAGGAGGCATTCGTAGACCGCTTCGTACAACTGGGGGCGCGGATTATCGGACAAGCCGCCGTCGATGGAGGCGTAGGTACGGGTTCCAGGCGCTTCCTTAATGGGCACTGACTTGATTGCGCCTATAGTGTACAGCGTGGTTCCTGTTTCCCCAACCAGCGATCTGCCGGGCTCCTGAGATAGAATAGGATATTTCAGTCCGGCTCGGTCCAGTCCAGCTTTGAGCGGCTCTACAATAGAACTCGCGAACGCTGAATAGTCCGGCGGCTCATGCGTCGAAAGGTATCGAACTCCCAGTCCTCCACCGATATTCAGCTCTTCGATCTCCGCACCCGTTTGAGTGAAAATCGTTTCCGCGAATTTCACCATAATTTCTACGGCCTCTTCATGAGTTTCGCTGTCGAGCAGCTGCGATCCGATATGGCAGTGAATACCTCTAAAGCTTAGATTACTCTTGGCGAGTACCTGCTGAACCGCTTTCAGCGCAGATCCGTCCGCAATGTTAAAACCGAATTTTGTATCTGCCTGTCCGGTTCTGATTAATTTATGGGTATGAGGATCGACGCCGGGTGTTGCGCGTATCAGTACATCGACTTTTCGGTTCATTTTATCAGTAACGTCAGCCAGCGTCTCAATTTCCAGAAAGTTATCGATAATGATGTGGCGGATACCGTATTCGACAGCCATTTCCAATTCTGCCCGGGATTTATTGTTTCCATGCAGAGCAAGCTTCTCTGGAGGAAATCCTGCCTGCAGCGCCACATGCAGCTCTCCCAGCGAGGCAACATCCATGCAGTAACCTTCCTGAGCGATTATTCGGGCCATAGCCATGCTGAGGAATGCTTTGCTTGCAAAATATATCTCGTTTTTAGGATAGACATTTTCGAACGCCTGTTTGTATCGTCGGCAGTTTGAACGAATTGCAGCCTCGTCCATGATATAGAGCGGCGTGCCAAATTTGGCTGCGAGTCGAGTGGTGTCGCAGCCGCCTATTTCGAGATGGCCCGCGCTGTTGATTTGCTGAGTTCCGAGCAGCATGAAATTTCCAGTTCCCTTCCTGACAAAAAACGAACCGGACCACAGAACGCGGCCGGTCACTTTCGGTTGCTTGTGTATAGGGCTATTTTACCTAATCTAAGCGGGAGAGGTCAATACCGGCTTGGCAGTCTGAAACGGCTGTTCGCATACTCTATAGAAGATTTTAGAAAATATAAATATGATGGGCATGCCGGCGAGTATCAGCAGCAGGAGCTTCATTGCGGACGCAATATGCAGCGGAAGGAGGCCATGCTGCCATAAGAGCAGTACGATAGGCAGATGCACCAGATAGATGCTGTACGCGATTCCACCTATTCTAGTGAGTAAAGGCCCCGACAGCCGATCTCGGAGTGTATTTCTGCCTGGCAGGGATGCATCGATCATGAGGAAAACCACGCTCAGCCCGAACAGAAGATCGGAGATGTAGACGTTGGGCCCGAGGGCAATTTCCCAGCCTTGATAGTAGCAGTAGAAGGACGTCGCGATAGAGCATACTACAAAGGCAGTCCGCCATGGAAACCGATCACGAAGCCTTATCAGAATTTCGGCTTTTGAGAACACTATTGAAGCGCCCAGCATCCCGATTGCAAAATGGGCAATATAGTGCGGCGTCAGCCCGGCAAGCGTGGTTCCTCGGAGCACGAAATAACCTCCATAACCTATGATGAAGGCTGCGAGCGCACCTGCCAATGCTCCCATTCTATTCCACAGCGTTACCAGGAAAGGAAAAAGAAGGTAGAGCTGAACCTGAACCGCTATGAACCAGAATGCGCCATTAATATCGCCGATTGTGGAAGGAGAGAG
Organism: Chthonomonadales bacterium; assembly: GCA_038203935.1. Lineage (GTDB taxonomy): Bacteria > Armatimonadota > Chthonomonadetes > Chthonomonadales > Chthonomonadaceae > JANXSG01. The sequence goes on along the minus strand of JBBRDM010000004.1, from coordinate 50,352 downwards.
ATTGTGAATCAACAGCAGATGCATTATCAGGCTTCGCGCGGACAGTGAGAAAACGGGAAGATTGCCGGAAAGTTTTCTGCTGAGAAATATCATCAGCACCGAGAAAATCAAGGCGCAGTAGTAAGGGGGTACTATTCTTCTGGCTCGTTTTTGTAGAAATGCAGGAACTCCACCTCGAATCCTGCCATCTCCCTTCGCGATCGGCATCATCATAACGAATCCGGAAAGCACAATGAAGAGGGTTACCGAGAAATGGCCGTATATCATCCACTTTAGCAAAGGCTCCAGAAGCCCGGCAGGATGCTGGTGCAGAAAGATATTCCACACCTGAATATACATGTGGTGCAGCACAACGAATAGTGCGGCGACCGCGCGCAGGCCTTCAAGAAATGCCAGACGGCCGGAAGCGGCCTGCGAATTAGCGATGGGTGGAACGGATACAGCAGCCATATCAATCGTTTCTGAGCAATTAAGCAGTATTAGATCCACGGGTTAGCGGATTATTGGAATGCTTGGCAAATCCATCCAGTTTTAACGATCCGTCGGCATATAGACTAAGAATGGAGTAGGCATTATTGGCCGGGCCCGAACCGCCGATGATTGCATCCAGAGTGCAGTAGTGAATATCCTTGATATTACGATAGTCGTTCACATGACTATGTCCCTGAAATACCGCCACGACCTTACCCGACTGCTCGAGAATCTGGCGAACGGCAGGGGAACTATGCACTGCATCCTCATTCTCTACTGGGAGATCAAGCCGCTGATGCACGAAAACTATAGTCCTGTGTTTTGTATGTTTCAGGTCGGCCGCCAGCCATTCACGCTCAGGTGCAGGAATATCGGTGTCCGTCCAATCGTTATTGAGCCTGCCATAATCGACCCCATCTTTTCTATAGCAGGCGTCCAGTATCACAAAATGTGTCCCGGCCTTATCGAAGGAGTAGTAAGAGCGTTCCTGCTCAATAGTATCCATAAATTCGGGTTTTGTCAGGCTGTAGATACAGTGGTTGCCGAGGACGTAGTGGCGATCCGTTTTCAGTCTTTTGATCTCACGATTGATGGTTTTAAGAAACCTGATTTCCGATTCTGCGGTCGGATTGGGAAGGGCATCGATAAGGTCGCCTATTTCGACTGCGCAGTCCAGCTTAATTTTATTGAGTTCTTCTATAGCGGCTTCCGTTTTGGTGAGCGACTCACGGTAATTGCGGCTGCCTCTATCATCGGTATCGGCATAGTGCAGATCAGTTATCAGCCCGATTTTAGCTTTAGGCTTTTCGCTGAAAATATCTTCGGAGGCTCTGGCAGTTGCAGCGGCACCCAATCCTGCCAGCATGAACAAAGATCCACTTTTGATGAATGCTCTCCGAGACAGCTGCTGGTTTGGGATGAAATTATTAGAATATTGGGACATTCTATACTCCAAATCGAATCATTTCACGCTCTTTCCGATCCTAAATTATACCTGCCAATAAATTATTCAAATATAAGGCCGATTCATTCCTGGTTAAGCCTGACATGAATCTAATAGGCTCGCAAGATTCTAACCAGTTAGAGGAACTCGATGGGAGTAAAGATGCTTTTATCCTCCCATCCTGTTCACCGATTTTAATTCAGAAAACTATGCCTATGCTGAATTAAAATGTTAACAATACGAGGCAGCTATTCGCTGCCTCGTATCGACCTCATATCGCGATTTATATGGTGGATTAGAATCCCAGAGTTTTGCAGCTATGGGGGTTGTTTCCACCATCATAGTCGCTGTAGTAGGAGCAGAGATCACCAGCAGACGAAGGATCGCCATAGTTGGATGCGGATACCTCATATCGTAGGTCATCGATGTGCCGGAGTATCTGATCGGGGTGTCATTCCAGTCGAGGAAAGTGGGCAAAATAGAATGAAGTCAGCTTATAAACTACGATAAATGATATTTATATTTTTCCATTTAAAATCTTGTTGAAAAAAAAGCGAATCTGTTGTATTGAACTCTACCACTAATGTGTGATTGTCACGCCAAATAAGGTGCTTTATTCCTAGCCCTCGTATTATACATATTGTTTTTTCACTGGTATAGGGAATTAATGATGCGTCTCGCAATATAATATGTTGAGCGAAATCTGTTGTTGCACCGCAATCAACTTTTACAATCGAGGCAAAATAGAGATTATCCGGTGATGCTACTTTCAGAATGACTTTGTTATCGCAGGGTAAATTGGCGATTTTATTCAATACTCCACCGCTTAGGAATAGTACAATGATAAATACTATGGCGATAATTAATATTTTAAAGTATTTACTCATATAAAATGCTATGTTAATCGACTATTAATCATGTGTATTACTAGCAGTGTGATTGTCAAGATTATTGATCCTTTCTGGTATATATTTTAGTATCTGAATTAAATTCTAACTCAGACATATGCTCCTTACTGAGCATAATACCGCCACCAATAATTGTAACCAGCCCGGATTTGTTCTTGATCACTCGGGTCATCACCATATGGCGGACCACCCCACGGGCTGCCACATTTAGGCAAAGATGTTCCCGCTTTACATTGCGCATAGCCTGCTGCTCGACATAATGCTCCAAGATCAATTCCCGATGCACCACCAGTAGCTCCATAATTAAAATTCCCAAAATCCTGATACTGTCTTCCTCTTTGCTTATAATCCCATGGTCCTTTATTTCGAACGTGATTATAGAACCAGTGCAAAATTGGTGCCTCGTAATCACCATTTGAATGGTCATAAAAATAATCTTTCATACATTGAGCTTGGTTAATATTATCACCAAGATTTATATCTGGTGGATGGGTAGGAACAGTACCTTGATTGGGTGGAAGCCAAAAGTGCCTATTGCCATTCGGATCATCGTAATAGAATGATCTGCCATTCGAATCATTTCTGTTAACAGGATTGTTCGCCGTGTAATTATAAACGTTTACACCACCATTATATCCAATGGGATCTCTTGTTATAAATCTACCAGCAGCGGCATCGTAGTAACGACTCCCGCACAGTTGCAGCCCGGTCTCCCAATCGGTATAGTACCCCGCCTGCCCGCCAAAACCGGAATAAGGATCGAAGGTTGTACTGATGGTACTTGTTGAGGTACCGTATGCGCTGAACATGTGGACGGACCACTGCCCGCCCGCAGCATACATCCGTTGTACTACGTTGCCCTGAGGATCGAAGGTATAGAAGCAGTTCGCTAAACTAGTATTTCTTACGGCTAAGCCTGTCGCGCCGAAGGTATTGGTCGCCTGTATAGTACCATTCGCTGCAATCTCAGAGACAGGCACAAGGCCATCATAGATGAAATACGTTTTGGTGGTGCTATTCTGTTTCCACGCCCGCTGACCGCCTGAAGTATAGCCAGCCGTCATCAAGGAACCGACTGCCGTGAGGCGGTTCTCTGCGTCATAGGTCATCGATGTACCGGAGTAGGTGGTGGGGTTGCCGTTGTTGTCGTAGGTATTGGCAGTATTCTGGTTAGAGCTGTTGTAGGTGCGTGTAACTCCTTTGAAACTGGTGGCGTTTCCTGCCGTATCATAACCAAAAGTGTTCGTATAGCCAGTCGGAAATCCGGAAGGCGTGCGAGTTGATGCCTCCTGTGTTAATTGGTCTTTGTTATCGTAAGTAAAATTGACGGTACCGGTATAGGATGTTCTGCCGGGAACGTTGATGGTTTGTGCCGTTAGATTCCCAACACCGTCATGGGTCAGACTGGAGAATTCAGACAGCAGAACATTGGAAGGAGAGATACGGTGTGCCAGGTCTGTTATCTGCCCGAGAGCGTTATAGGTATAAGTGGAGAGTTCGGTACTTCCCATCTGCTGTTTCCATATCCAGTTGTTATCCAGATAGGTCCAGCTGAGGGTTTCAGAGGCGGGATTGGTAACACTCGTTACCCTGCCGGCTCCATCATACGTGTAGGTAAATCCTCCTGAAGGCGTAGACATACTTGCGCGGCTGCCGTCATTATTATATCCGTACGAGACTGTCTTCGTGCCGGTAAGTCCTGTATAAGTGGTGCTCATACTGTATGCTGTATTGTTATCGTCATAAATATAGGTGTAGCTGCCTGCCCCATCGGTTTTCGCAGTCATGCGTCCGTAAGCATCATAGGTGAACGCAACGTTGATGCTTGTAGATGCCGGATAAGAGATAGCTGTCAGGGCATCGTGCGTACAGTAGGTCGTGTCGTTATAGGTATAGTTGGTGACGACTCCTCGCCCGTCCGTGCGCTGAGTGGTATTGCCGAAATTATCGTACACATACTGGAATGTATGGGTATCTGGATAGGTAACCTGATAGAGGTATCCTGCCTGATTATAAGTATAACTAGTGCTGTGGCTGTTGCCATCGGAAAGCGATTTTGTTCGATATAGCCCATCGTAAGTATAACCGACAGGCTCGACACTGTCACCGCTGACTGAACTACTTTCACCTTCAAGTCCATAATAGCTGTTTGATTGCCTTACAGCCGTACCGCTCTCATTATAGACAGTCTCTGAACTTCCAGGCCCGCCGACATAGAGATACGATTCTAAGTTGTGCTCGATGCCCAATGATTTTTTAGTATGGTGCGGGAAGAATTCAAATAATAGCAAGAGGCAGCTAACCGCCGCCTCTTGCTATTATTATATTCTGACTAACGAAGGATTAGAAGCCGAGTGTTTTACAGTTGCCCGGGTTATTGCCGCCATCGTAGTCGCTGTAGTAGGAGCAGAGGTCACCCGCAGAGGATGGATCGCCATAGTTGGTGGCTGCACCCGGATATCGCTGCCATTTGGCATGGGTATCGACATAGACGAAGTTGTTACCCATGGTGTGACGTGCGGTGGAGGTAGCACGGACTACACTCTCACATGGAGAATCGGTGTAGCCGGGCCAATGGGCTGGCCGCATCGCATTCAATGTCATGCTGGAGAGGGGCGGTTCGTTCGTGTCTGCTTCCATGAATATTTGAGAAGGAGCTGCCGCAGCCGCCAGAGATTTACCGCGTTTTGGAACGCCGCGAACAGTGGTCTGAACGCTGGTTCCATTGATAGATACAGTCACTGTAGCATTCGGATTTGGAGATGGCGCGCCGTTTCCAGCATCGAATAAGCCTGTACCGTCGCTCCATGTGATACCCATATTGAAGCCGTAGCCCCACAGATAGGGCTCGCCGGTTGGGTTATCGCGCTCGCCTGGTTTCAAGTACCACGTTCCATAAGAGTCACTGGTGTTTTCCCCGCAAACGGCATCTGCTGAAGTTTGCATCTCCAGGGAATCCCTTCGCCCAGGATGTTGGGAAAGTTTCATCATAATCCTGAACATACATCATTAAAGAAAGACCGAGCTGCTTTACGTTGGAAAGACAGGCGGTGGCACGGGCTTTTTCACGCGCTTGAGCAAAAACAGGGAATAAGATAGCTGCCAGTATCGCGATGATTGCGATAACCACTAGAAGCTCGATAAGGGTAAATCCCTTGCGGTTCGACATAGCTTTCTCCTTTAGATTGCGGGAAAGTGATCCCACGGGCAATACAAAAAATAATGCGGGGTGATTCAAGGTGAATGCGGCTGCATGCGATAATCTGCCATACCAAAATTCCCAGTGGCAGCAGGACGATCAGACATGGGCACTTTGGTTCACTTATGAAGTATAGCACATATTTTTTACTCTGAAAAGTGATTTATATCTTTTAAACATTAAACTTTTATTAAGCTATGTCTGCCTGTATGACTGTTATATTTTTCACTGGTACAACTTCTAGTTTTCAGAGATTGATCTCAACTATGCAATTTCTGGCACGCTTTCTGCACACCTCAGCTACTGAAGACGGACATTTCTGATATTGCACCGAATCCGTTTGCGTTCAGTACTTGGAAATCCACATCTTTAGTAAAGTCAGCATAATCGTGAGATCACACGAAAAGTTGTTCCTGCCAGAAGCAGGTCAGTGAGGAGAATTACAGTGGATATGGCTACCGGAAAAGTAAAATGGTTCAACGATGCTAAAGGTTTTGGTTTCATAGAAGCCGAAGACGGCGTGGATGTATTCGTACACTACTCTGCAATCACGATGACAGGATTCAAATCGCTGCAGGAAGGCCAGCAAGTAAACTACGACTCCATCGAAACTGCAAAGGGCCGGCAGGCTGCCAATGTAACCTTGCCAGCATAGGAAGTGATCAAATCTTCCTTTCATCTGCAGTAGTTAACATAATATCAGCATGACCTATAAACTGCAGAATGTTTGCACTTATTCCATTAAAAGACGCCGATCATGAAATCATGATCGGCGTTTCTTTGTGAGTGACTATCTGCTTATGCTCCGGGAGGGCCGCCGGGTCCCCCAGGGCCACCTGGGCCTCCAGGTCCGCCAGGGCCGCCGCCTCTGCGGCCGCCGCCACCGCCAAACTGTGGACGTGGATGCTCTTTGTTATATTTGTCGATGATCGCCTTTTGTTCCTGGGTGAATACTGCTGTCATCTTATCGCGGGCAGCCATCATAATTTCCCGGCCCTTGGTGCGCCTGTCTTCCTGAGCCAGCCCCTGCATCTGCGCCATGCTGTCCTTCTGAATATCGGCAATTTGAGTTTTCTGCGCTGCAGTCATTTTCAATTTTCCAACGACTTCAAGCTGAACTCCCGACATTCGAAGTGCCTGGAGCGATCTTGTAATGTCCGGGACTTTGGCTTTCTGTGCCTCTGTGAGCACTGCTTCGATACTCTTAGATGTCTCAGCAGACATATCGCTCATTTTCTGGAAGTTTGCAGGATCAGGCGGAGTGCCCGGCTGCGGCATCATCGCCTTAGTCTGATCTCTGAAAGCAGCGCGAAGCGCGGTGATTTTGGCTTTCTGGTCAGCGGTCAATTTCAGATCATCTGCATAAGCGCTTACAGGAATCTGCGCCAGAGTGAGCTGCCGTCCGCCTCCGCGACGGCCAAATCCTCCGCCGCCTCGACCTTCACCCGCGCCGGGTGGAGGCTGCGCTCCTGCGGGAGAATTAAGTGAAATTGGCAGCAGCGCTGCCGCGATCGCTCCTGCTAAAAACAGGTTGATTTTTCGATTCATGTGGTCGACTCCTTTATAGGTAACATGACGGGTCATAAAACGTTATCAATATTACTAGTGCTTGAAGACTGTTAAGGATTTAAAATGTTCATTTTTTAATCCAATTTTTGTCTGTTAATCCAAATCAATCTGCTGTCTTTCTCAAGCCGAATCGGATTATTCCGCGCCAATTCTCACCAGCAGGAAGCGTAATAAGCCCCGAATCTACTCCCTGCAGCTCTAAATTTACCGCATCTGTAGTGCAGGTGTAAGGCTCCAGCGCAATGACAGGCCGGTTCTCCGGGGCATAGAGCACCCACTCTCGGAAGCTAGAATCCGCTTCTACGAAAAGTTCCAGCCCGGTGTTGCTGTCCCTCAGGCCGCCTTCAGTCCATCCATCCGGCCTATGTTCGAGTTCGGTAAAAACGTGGTCGAAAAAAGTATCTTTCAGCGAAGCATAATGAGACACATCGTACTTGGAATCGGATGCAGATAGAGGTGTGATTTTGCCATTTGGCATCAGTTTTTCGAGTTCCCACATCGAATTCGCAGGTACATGCACTGCCGCCTCCGCTCTGGTTTCCAGGGATATCTCATTCAGCCCGTGCGGCAGACGAAGGCCGGGCCGGAGTGCCACAGGAAACCAGGGATGAATGCCAAGGCCCATAGGCAGCGAAGCAGTGCCAGTGTTCTCCACATCAGTTTTCATTTCCAGCACACCATCTACCAGCGAATAAGTCACGGATATTTTGCAGGGAAAAGGGTACTGCTCAAAAATATCCGGGTTTGCATCCAGCTGCAGACTGCAAATTATGTACGCGCCGGTCTCATCTGCCCAGTCTTCATCAACTGTCCAGCACTTGTCGTTTACCAGCCCATGAATAGCATGCCCCGCTCCTTTATCCCGGCCTGTTGCCAGCAGCTTGGCCAGGCTGTAATTCTTACCTTCAAAGCTGTAGCTTCCATCTCGCACACGGTTTGGGAACGGAAATAGAATGGGCTGTCCCGCATGGCTAGGGTTCGTGCGAAGCTCTTCCACCTCGGCCGGAGGCACAAATATATCTATGGCTTCTGAACGGCTTCCATCTGGAAGCAGTCCGTCTGGACCCGGGGTCGTTCTAAACTCGGTGCAGTTATTGCCGAATTCGGGAAATAGTACTGCTTCTGCACGTCTGGCATGGTCCCGCAGCCGGAAAGCGAATGATTTGCCTATTTTTTCAGTTTCAATCGAATATCTGGACATAACTTATCAACTCCTTTGTAATAATGTCTGATCAATCGTAAGAATCAGTCCGGATTGATCTATTATTTCATTCTTCTTCTATTTCATTCTTCTTCTGAACGGTTGGTATTACCTCCTGAATATGATGTCCGCACAAATTTTTGTAACCATACAATCATTTTATGTGTCTATGAAGGAGATTGCAGGTTAACACCGTAATATTACCAGCAGCCTGAACACAGGCTAAACCGCACTTATGCGGATTCACACGTGTAACAGGAGTATAATTTAATGAGAAAATTTATTGGGCGCGCAGGCGCCGTGATCGCCCTGCTTTCGCTCGGGACTACTATGGCACTCGCTGCTCCTCCAAAGAAAGCGGTGGATTGCCCGGTTTGCCACATGCCTTTGAGCGCAAAGAAAACCAAAGACAACACAGTAGCTGTGAAACTTACCAAAAAAGGTAAAACAATGTACTGTTGTTCGAAATGTACTATGCCCGCCGATGTACTTGTAAAACCAGGCAAAAAAGCGACCAAAATGTAAGACTTTTCGACGAGTTCTGGCCGATTAGTTCGACATAAAATAAACCCCCGGTACACAGCTCAGTGTACCGGGGGTTTATTTTGCCTTATTTTTTCTGGCTGATCTAGAAGCTATCGCGATTCGCCTTCAATTTTTTTGAGAGGGTTTCATGATACGATGTCATGAGCAGATACATTTACCGGCCACCCATTGAGAAACTCATTCTTTCCTTACGCTTCTGGTTAATCTGATAAACAAAAGCCAGGACCTCAGCTACCGCCTCATACAGTTCGCCCGGGATCTCTCTGCCAATATCCACCTGCTTATAAAGCGCTCGTGCAAGCGGCGGATTTTCCACAATTGGCACGTCGTTTTGCTGTGCGATTTCACGTATTTTTAGAGCGAGAATATCCTGGCCCTTCGCAACCACCACAGGAGCAGTCGATTTATCTGCATTGTATTTCAAGGCAACGGCAAAGTGGGTAGGGTTAGTAATTATGACATCCGCGGCTGGAACCTCTTCCATCATTCTCTGTCTGGCGATCTGACGCTGCCTGGCGCGAATCCGAGATTTTAAGAGTGGGCTTCCTTCAGACTGCTTATGCTCTTCTTTCACCTCGTGCTTCGACATTTTGATGGATTTTTCGTAGGAGTATCTCTGGAACGCATAATCGAGAGCAGCCAGTATGAGCATCGTCCCCACAATGCGCGTGGTCATCCTGGTAGCAATTCCCGCTATAATACTGATAGATTGATAGAGATCGACTCTGGATAAGATCATGAGCTGATCAAAACTGCCCCGTATCGTGGAGTAGGCAATAAACCCGATGATACCGAGCTTGTAAATAGATTTTACTAAATTGACGAGTCCCTCTGGGGAGACAAATTTTTTCAGCCCATTGACCGGGTTGAGGCGTTTAAAATTCGGCTGCAGCGCTTCGCCTGAAATCATTGGGCCGGTCTGTACCACATTTGCGAAGATTCCTAAAATCATCGCAGTCACCATAATCGGCCCGACAGATCGGAATATCGTCATAAACGCTGCGGCTCCGATTCGCATGGTATCGTGCGCAGTGATATGCACTTCATCAAGGTGGGAAAATATTTGAATGAAATAGTTGGAGGTGATCTGGCCCGCTGCACCGATAAAAGCTCTCAGCACCATGAACACGCCCATCAGAACCAGTATTCCGGAGAGCTCGGTAGATTTGGGAACGCGGCCCTTTTTGCGCTCGTCACCACGTCGTTTTGGAGTGGCAGATTCTGTTTTGTCATCCGCTCCCATCGCCATCTATTGCGATCCTCCTATCAGCGCGCTCATGCCGGCGGATGTGCCGGTCACGATCTGCGATGCAGCGAGAGAAAGCAGCGGGAGAAGCATAGCGACGATGCCGACACCTATAATTATTTTTGCCGGCATGCCAACAACATATACGTTTATCTGCGGCACCATGCGCGCAACCAGGCCAAATGCAACGTCGACCACAAGAAGTACGCCGACAGCCGGCATTGCAATGCGCATCCCCAGCAGGAACATCTGATTGAGCATAGGGACCACAGTGAGCGCAAATCCTGCATGCAGGCTGACCGCACCCGGAGGAAGCGCTTTGAAACTGTCGATAACTGATCCCAGAAGAATCAAGTGCCCATTTAAAACGAGATAAATAGTAATCGTGACCTGATATTGGAAACTGCTGAGAACGGAATCCTGATGTTCACTAAATGGGTTGAATATGTTTGCAAAGTTGAAACCCATCTGTGTATCTGCGAGGTAGCCCGCCATTTCAACAGATGAAAAAAGGACTCTCGCCAGATATCCCAGCGCCATCCCAAACAGGCTGTCCCGCACCACGACACCTGCGAAGAGGATGAGATTTTCAGGGATGGGGCCGGTAGAAGCAGTGACCATGGGAGTAATGGCGAGAGCAAATAGCAGGCACAAACCGGCTTTCACCGTCTTGGGAATAGCTTTATTCCCCAGCAGCGGAGCGGCAACCATGAGGCAGCTCACTCTGGCAAATACCAGAATGAAAGTATAAAAATCGTGAGATCGGACAGCAAAAAGGTCCATAATGTAAAGGAAGCGAGTTACTTGATAACCGGGGACATGTGACTGTAGGTATAGATAAAAAAGTTAGTCATAGTTGATAGCATCCAGGGGCCGAATACCGCAAGGGCAAGAATTACCGCAAGGAGCTTGGGAACAAAAGTGAGGGTGAACTCCTGTATTTGAGTTACAGCCTGAAAGATACTTACCATCACGCCTGCGATAAGTCCGCAAAGCAGTACAGGCATTGCCAGCTTCAAAGCAACGGAAAGGGCTCCGCGCCCCACTTCCAAAATATCGCGTTCAGTCAATCGGATTCTCCGGAATAGTTTAAAAGTTCGCATTGCCAATGATTAACTGCATTAAAACAGCTATAGGATGATTGGGAAATGCAATGAAAATGCGAAGAGAGCCTAAATGAAGTCGAACTGCTAGCTTCATTCCATTATCGGTAATACCTGATCAAGCCATTAGGTGAGGTTTTGAATACCATCGAGAGAAGCACGCCGAAAAATAGTATATTGCCGAAACACGCGCGCGTTGTAAGTAAAATCATTGTGGCCAGTCTGATTCTGATTGCTTTGATTCTGGGGATGTCCTGGCACTTTGGGTGTGTGGCTGAAGCGGTTCGCATAGGCATCATCAGCGCTAGTTTCGGCGCAGCATTCAGCAGCTTTTTAGCCGGTGTTACACGTACGATGAATCCGAATCGTATCTATCTGCTGCTGCTGGGAGCCGCCGTGATGCTGATTCCGGTGTTCTGTGGCTGGCCTGCTGTCAGCATTGCTGCTATTTCCAGCAGTTCCCCAAATCCGGAATCGGCTTTCAGCTATCTCGAAGCCGTGAGAATTCTCGTATATATTGCAGCAATACCTGCGCCGTTCGCTTATATCGGTAAACACACCTCAGATATAGAGGCGCCGGAGTGAAGGTATAATTCAGATATTACAGTCTCCATAAATCAAGTAAGTGAGGTTAGAAGTATGCACAATAGTCAGCCAAAAGAGATTGGGCGATCACAGACTTCGAAGTGGCGAACATCGCTGCTTCTGACAATAGTTTTCATCCTTGGTGGTTTCATACTGCCGAATCTGCATGTTAGCTGGCGATGGCCGACCGGGCAGGCGGAGGTGCGCGAGGGGCTGGGGGTAGCGCCGGCTTCGCCTCCGAAAGCTTTGAATATAGCGGAGAGCTACGCACGAGCCGCACAGGCAGTCGCCCCGGCGGTAGTAAATATCGATACGCGCAAAATCGTAAAAATCGATCCGGGAATGTTCGATGATGACTGGATGCTGGGCCCCCGTTATAGACAGGTACCTGCGGAAGGATCCGGAGTCATTGTGAACAGCAGCGGCGACATACTTACGAATGAACATGTCGTAGGCGCTGTAGGCGAAGCCAATCGCACTATTCAGGTAACTACTATGGATGGGCGTAAGTTTGACGGAACAGTGATCGGTTCGGACCACGCCACGGATGTTGCGCTCGTGCACATCAATGGCTCGAACTTGAAAGTAGCAAGAGTAGGGACTGTCGAAGGCCTGATTCCAGGGCAGATGGCAGTAGCAATAGGCAATCCCTATGGATTCAGGTTTACCGTTACGCATGGAGTTGTCAGTGCGCTTGACCGCCCTGTGCATGTAGAAGACAGGGTCTATGAGAAGTTGATTCAGACAGACTGTGCAATCAATCCTGGAAATTCCGGAGGCCCGCTGGTTAATCTGGATGGGGAAGTAATAGGGATCAACACCGTGGTGCTGACTTCAGCACAGGGCATTGGCTTTGCCATCCCGATTGATACCGCCCTGCATGTTGCGGATGAACTGAAGCGATTTGGAATGATCAAACGGCCATGGCTGGGTGTGGCGGTCACGACGAACTCACCTCGTCTGGCAAGAATGTACAACCTTCCGAATGTGGCAGGAATAGTTACTTATAGAATGCAGCCAAGAGGACCATTCGAGGCAGCAGGTATACAGCCAGGCGACGTGATTGTTAAACTGGACGGAAAGCCGGTTCCCAATGAAGAAGCGTATAAGGCCATCGTGAAAACTCTGAAGATAGGGCAGAAAGTGTCGTTCGAGATGGTGCGTGGAGATAGATCTGGAAAAGGCACCATAGTCGTTGGTATAGCGCCAACGACAGCGGTGCCGGAGCCCTGAAAAGCAGCGATGGGACCGGCGCCAGCCGATCCCATCGCAGATTAAATCATGTATTCAGCAGCGCTTTGCCTGGTTTCCAATCTGAGGGGCAAAGTCCGCCGGTCTGAAGGGCCTGGAGTACTCGCAAAGTTTCATCCGTACTTCTGCCGATATTCAGACTATTGACAACTCCATACTGCAGCACACCGCTGGGATCGATGATAAAAAGGCCGCGCAGCGCAATTCCCTGGTCTTCAATCAGAACCCCGTAATTCCTGGCGACCTCTTTGGTGATATCGGATGCAAGTGGGAAATGCATCTCCCCGAGACCGTGATCTTCACGGGAAGCATTCATCCAGGCCATATGAGAATAGACAGAGTCGGTGGATACGCCCAGAACTTCCGCTCCTATCTCCTGGAACTCATCGTATCTATCTGAGATTGCAGTTATTTCTGTGGGGCAAACAAAAGTGAAATCGAGTGGATAAAAGAAAAATACCAGCCATTTACCTCTAAAGTCGGCTAGAGACACTTTTCCGCCCACCGTTTTTGCTGTGTCCCCTGGTTTTGCAGTAGACATAATAAAATCCGGCGCGGGCTCTCCTACTTTTGCAATAGACATTTGTCTTGCTCCTTCAATTAGTTGAATTTATCAAATGTATGAAATCCAAACAGGATGGATTACTCATTGATTATGATACCTCTCATGAGATCATCAAGTCAATTATATTTTACCCAGAACTTTTTTTTTCGGTTGAAAAATCCAATGTCGATATCCGTGAGATTCAATCGTTATACAGGTGAGAGGCGCCGATCTCTCGAATTTAAATTAGGTTGAAGGAGATTAAAGATGGCTCAGTTTATGATTCTTATTCACAATTGTGACGACACGACACATTCGGCTGATGAGATGCAGTCGGTGGTCGAGCAGTATATGGCATGGGCTCAAAAGCTTGGCAGTGAGGGCCGGATGCTGGGAGGAGATGCTCTGTTTCCCGGCGGCAAAACTATTCGCGGGTTAGGTTCCGATAGGAAAGTGCTCGATGGTCCATTTGCGGAATCGAAAGAAGCGATTGGCGGCTATTTCCTGTTTAAGGCGGAAGACGAAAAAGAGGCCATAGAAGTTGCCAGTGGATGCCCGGGACTCAAATGGGGCGCTGCGCTGGAATTGAGACAGATCGACAGCAGCGTCGCTTAGGTAACCAAAGGGAACCGCATGGATCTCTGTTTTAAAAGTGAACAATCCAATGATGAGCAGCTCATGCAGCAGCTCGACCACCTTTTTCGAAGGGAATCGTCCAGGCTGACGGCTGCTCTCGTGCGGCTCTTAGGCCCTGGCCATCTGCAGCTGGCGGAAGATGCAGTTCAGGAGACAATGCTGAAAGCTATGCGAAACTGGAGTTATCATGGCATGCCGCCAAACCCGAGCGCATGGCTGAATAAGGCCGCAAAGAATGCAGCGATCGATCTCATACGCAGGGAATCGTCCCTGCTGCGTAAATTGAAACTCTTCTCAGATGAGGTAGACCAGATAGCAGGAACCCGCGAATTTGAGGAGGTGTTCGATTCCAGCCGCACGATAGAGGATGATCAACTTCGGCTTATGTTTCTCTGCTGCCATCCGGACCTTAAGACAGAAGATCAGACAGCGCTGATGCTGCGTTCACTCTGCGGCCTGAGTGTAAAAGAGATCTCGATGGCGTACCTCCTGCCAGAGACGACTCTGCAGCAGCGGTTAACCCGTGCAAAAAGGACCCTTAAGCGTAAGAAAACTGAGTTTTCAATCCCTGATGATGCTGATTTTCCTCGCAGATTGGAGACAGTCCATCAGGGACTCTACTTGATGTTCAATGAAGGTTACTCTACGCATTCAGGAGAAGTGGCAATTCGAAGAGACCTCTGCCTGGAAGCAATTCGTCTGACAAGAATTCTGCTGACACATCCGTGCGGCCAGGCATCTCAAACTCATGCGCTGCTCGCTCTCATGTTATTTCAGGCAGCGAGGCTGCCTGCAAGAACGGATGCATACGGCGAGATTGTTCTGCTGGAAAATCAGGATCGCACCCAGTGGGATAGGAAGTTGATTACGGAAGGACTGGAAATTCTCAAGGTCTCGATGCGAGATAATTCACTTTCGGAATATCATCTGGAAGCCGGAATAGCCCTCTGCCATGTTACCGCTAATGATCACGCCTCCACGAACTGGAGAGCCATGTCAGAAATGTACGATATGCTTTTATCGCGCACCGGATCTTCCACCGTAGCTTTAAATCGCGCCATTGCCTACTCTTTTGCATTCGGTGTAGAGCAAGGCCTGCTCGCTTTAAACACAATCGATTCCTCCGACCCGCTCCTTAATTACAGCCTCTATCATACTGCGTTTGGCGCTTTATATACTCGGGCTGGCGACGACTGGAAAGCACTGCAAAGCTACCAAATCGCATTAGAAAGCGCAGTCAACGCACCAGAACGACGGTTCTTACTCCAGCGTATTTCAGAAATTGAACACAAAAAATATCCCCTAAAATCAGATTTTACTCAATAATTTGCCAGTTCTAAAAAAATACCGTGGAACAATTTTGCGTTGGCACGATTCTTGCAAGTATGTAAGATAATCCTATTAGTCCGTCTGGTAAATGTGCTATACTTTAGGAGTACAGGGGTTTTGCATATATATTTTATCCAGGTATGTTTTAAGATTTTCTCATAGATAATGTTGTTCCCACGCAGTTGAGATACGGCGCATTGCCAAGAGTACTGTGGCAGTCATAAGAGCTTTAAACAGTGTTGTATGAGCAAGACCCTCCTCAGTTCCTTTTCTACCATCACGGATGATTATTAAGTTCAGTTGAATACCCTGTGACAGGGCGTTCTTTATGTCCTGCCGATGCTGCAGGTATTTTGACAGATGTATGTCTGTTTGTTTTTGAGTCCAGTGAAAAAATTTTATTCGAGAGGAAGAGGGAATGCTAGAAAACATCTCAACGAATTATTCAAATTCAGAGGGCAAGTCCGAAACTAAAATGGCAGTTGTATCTGGAGATACTCTGCATAACAGACCTCGTTTCCAGGAAGATAGAACCGAAACCATTGCATCTTCACTTGCCAATGGAAGCCTTAAAATGAGCGTGGTTATACCGCTTTTGAACGAGGAAGATAGTCTGGACATGCTGTATACCAGAGTAAAGAATGCTCTGAATATCTATGCGCCTAATCATGAAATTGTATTTGTAGATGACGGCAGCCGCGATAAATCGTTCCAGAAGCTGCGAAAATTTTGGGATCAGGACAATGCAATTACTATCATTCGTTTCCGCAGAAACTTTGGAAAAGCAGCGGCGCTCTCTGCGGGCTTTAAAAGAGTTACCGGCGATATCGTCATGATGATGGATGCTGATCTGCAGGATCAGCCCGAAGAAATCCCCAATCTCGTCGCAAAATTAGATTCCGGATATGATCTCGTAACCGGTTGGAAGCAGAAGCGCCACGATCCCATAGGTAAAACACTGCCTTCAAAACTGTTCAACCGAACTGTATCAGGCTACTTCAAACTCGACCTGCATGATTTCAACTGCGGGCTTAAAATGATGAAAGCGCCCGTCGCCCAGAGTATACAGTTATATGGAGATTTTCACCGGTTCATACCGGTGCTGGCTGCGGACAAAGGATTTCGCGTGACGGAGTGCGCGGTAGAGCATGCTCCACGTGTACATGGTGTTTCAAAATACGGGGCAAAACGTCTGGTTACGGGGCTGTTTGATTTCTGCACCAGCGTGCTCATGACCAAATTCAACCAGAAGCCGCTGCACTTCTTTGGCTCCGTAGGCCTGGCGACTACATTTCTGGGAATTTTTGTTGGAATGTATCTCTTTATTCAGACGTTACTGGGCCAGGGCGGGCACATTCGACCTCTCTGGGTGGTGATGACGGTGCTGCTCCTGGGTGGAATTCAAATATTCTTTACTGGTCTGATCATGGAGATGCTGGCAAATATAGCTCAACGAGATCGTGCACAGTATGAACTCGATACACTTCTGGAATCGCGCATATAGTCATGACAAAAACAGTAGTTTTAAAGCTTCTCAAGATGTGCGCATTTTTACTTGCATTTGGATGTCTGGCAATGGCATTCATGCGGGGATCAAAAGATATTGCAGTGATCCCCGCTCCGAATATTCCCTGGCTGTTGCTCGCATTGACAGCCTTCTTGATTCACTATTTCATGCAGGCAGTGGGATGGCACTGGACTCTAAGAGCCCTCGGGGAGGATGCCAGCTTTACCACAAGCGTCAGAATGTGGTACATGAGCCTTATTGCACGATGGATGCCTGGCAGAATCTGGTATTCAGCGACGAGAATATATCTGGCACGTGAGGCCAATCTATCTCTGCAGGCAGTGTCCTTCGCAATGGTTTTCGAGCTGCTTTATATCATGGTTGGCGGCACCCTGGCTACCCTATTGTTCGCGGGGGCTCAGATCAAAGGACTTATGAGTTCGGTCGGCAGTCGAAATGTGGTTTGGTTGGTGGTGGTGATTCTATTTGCTGCCTGTTCACTCATTTTACAGCCCGGAACACTGCTGCGACTTTCGAAGATAGCACTGTTTCAAAAACTAATCAAAAAACTTTCAGGCGGAAATCTATCGGATGAGAACCCACCGCAGATGAATGCCTGGAAAAGTCTGGGGCTGCTGCTCTATTATACGACTTTCTGGATATATTCAGGAATAATGTTTGGTGCGCTTGCTTCGGCTTTCATTCCAATGAATGTGGAGCGATGGATCACCTGTATTCCTGCATTCGCGGGGTCCTGGCTGATAGGGTTTTTCTCAATCATCACCCCAGCAGGGCTTGGGGCGCGAGAGGGCGCTATGTGGCTGATGCTGCGCCACTCGATGCCTCAAAATTTGGCTGTGGTTCTTGCGATCACCTCTCGATTGATGATGCTTGCAACCGAACTGCTGAGTGTTGGAATCGTATCTCTCCTGCTTCGAGGCAGAGTGCGTATGCCGGTGCTTGCAACAGAGAAGGGTCAGTAAGGCTGCGATGAAGATCTGTTTTATCGCATCTACCTACCCGCGATCGGAAGACGATCCGGCTGTTCCCTGGCTGCGTGAGGATTTGCGCAGAATCAAAGAGCGGGGACACGAACTGCATGTTTTTGCACCGGCTTTTAAGGGGAGCAAATCCCACGTGGTGGATGGTATTCAAGTCCATCGTTTTCGCTATTTTTTTGCTGGAAAAGAGGATCTGACGCATGATGCAGGCGCGCCCACTAAAATAAGGCGCCCTGATTATCTATTGATCACCATCTTTTATATACTTGCTGGAACGCTGGGAATGGCTCGCCTGCATCGGAAAGAGCGATTTCAAATACTGCATGTGCACTGGCCATTTCCTCATGGGCTATTTGCACTTTACGCACGTATATTTGCTAAAACGAAAGTCGTTATGAGTTTCCATGGCGCGGAACTGCTGCTCTCGAAAAAATTTAAATTCGTCGATCCTGCCTTGAAGGCATTCACCAGGCGTGCGGAAGCAGTCACCTGCAATTCCTCTTATACAGCCGAAGCCATCCGGAAATTAGGAACTTGTGAGCCGCAGATTCTTCCGTACGGCAGTCCGATTCCCGAGCGGGCAACTCCGTTGCCTCAGCATCGAGTGAAGAAGATACTCTATGTGGGAAGACTAATTGAACGGAAAGGTGTGGAATATCTATTGAAGGCATTTCCACTTATCCAGAAGCAGATCGAGGCGCAGCTTATCATTGTGGGAAGTGGCGTCCTGCTAGAACCATTGCAAAAATTAGCCGATGATTTGGGAATAACTTCTGATACTGAGTTTCGAGTAAATATTCCAGAAGAACAGTTGATGGCCTCCTACGAAGAGTGCGATGTATTTGTGCTTCCGGCAATTGTTGATTCGCGCGGAGATACGGAAGGACTGGGGGTCGTTCTCATCGAGGCGCTCTCCTATCGCAGGCCCGTAGTAGCATCAGCTGTTGGCGGAATAGTGGATGTTATTATTGATGATAAGACAGGTATCCTGGTCCCGGAGAAGCAGCCGCAGCTATTGGCGGATGCTGTTGTGCGAGTTCTTTCCAGCCCGGAGCTTTCTAAGCGGCTTGCAGAGACGGGCTATTGTCATGTTCAGCAGGTGTTTGATTGGGATCATATTATAGACGATACAGAGATTCTTTATCAGGCAGTGACCCATGCTTAGATTTATCGATACCGCTGCATTCTTATCATCAGACTACAGCGCATCCATCAATTGCAAACTGCTCCAAAAGAGTGAGCTAGAGGCAGAATATATGAAAATGAGTCGTTTAACAAAAATATGTGTGATTATCGTTCTGGTGGTGACGCTGCCACTGATGGCTTATCGCGTGCTCAAGTCTTCAGGCAACAGCGTACCCTCCGTTGTTGTAGTCGAAACTGGGGAAGGCTCTTCCGCACAGAACATCATGGCGGAAGGCACCATCACAGCAATCAATACGGCGAACGTTTCGGTTCTGCCGGCGTTTGAGGGTGTTGTGAAGCGCCTTTTTGTTAATAATGGATCGAGAGTTGTGGCCGGTCAGGTATTGGCCGAGTTGGATCCGATAGGATTTGAGGATTCAGTAAGCTCTGCCGCCGCCTCTCTCAATGGAGCAGAGGCGCAGCATGCCCTCGTTATCACTCCGCATCGCCCAGAGGAGATTGCTCAGGCGGCGGAGGCAGTACGCAGCGCAAAGGCGCACACCGATCTGATTTTGCATCCGCACCGGCCAGAAGAGCTCACGCAGATGGAGTTCAAGCTGGCCAGTGACCGTCAGACGATCTCGGAAGCGGAATCCCATATCGCGGTGCTTCGAACACCCTATCTGCCACAAAATATAGCGCAGGCAGAAGCTTCCCTTGCCAGCGCGAAAGCAAAATATGATCTTGCAGTGTCGGACAACAAACGAAATAAATCTCTTTTCGGCAAGGATCTGATAGCCCGTTCTGAGATGGAACTGAGCGATACGGATCTCACTCTGGCTAAAAATACGCTTCAGCAGTCGAGCGAGCAGCTCAGCCTCATCAAGCAGGGAACACGAACAGAAGATATGCAGATCGCGCAGTCGAATCTGGAGCGTGCAAAGCTTACTTTGAAATCGGATCTGCAGGCCTATAGTATTCTCAAACAGGGTTCCAGACCTGAGGAGATCTCGCAGGCGAAAGCCAGTCAACTGCAGGCCGAGCTGAACTACAAAATATTGACGGAGGGCTCACGCCCGGAACAGATAAGAAGCTCCGCATCTCTTCTCAGCCGGGCGCGCATTGAGAAGCAGCATCTGGACATGCTCTATGCCAGGCGTTTCGTGAGAACTCCAATTTCTGGAGTGATTGTTGCCCGAAACGCAAATGTCGGTGACATGGTTTCCGGAAGCACTGCGCACACAGTAAGTTCTTCTCCGCTCGCTATTTCGGGCAAAAGCCTGTTTGTTATTTCTGATGACAGCACCGTTGAGTTCATGGCAAGTATGGATCAGCGATATTTCAGCAGTGTCAGCGCAGGGCAGGATGCCCAGGTAAGCCTCGAGGCTTTTCCTGGCCGTTCCTTTAAAGGAAAAGTGGTTCGGGTCAATCCGCTCATAAACCCTGATGCACCGATGCGAACTGGAACTAATGTCTCTAATCCGATGACGCCGCTCACATTCTCTGTCTGGGTGCGAATACCCAATCCGGATAAGAAACTGGTAGCCGGCCAGATCGGTCTGATGACCATTCAGACGAAGGATTCTGGTTTGGAAATTCCGCAAAGCGCTGTGAACTATATGACCGTTGGGGAAAGCCTGGTATATGTGGTTGAAAACGATACGGTAGGTTTACGTAAAGTCACTTACGATGGCGGCTCCGAAGGGCATGTTCGGGTAGTGAGCGGACTGCATTCCGGAGAAAAACTGATTATCTCCGATACCTCTAAGCTCAAAGAGGGAATGCACGTGAAAACTATTGATGGCAGTAAAGATGCGGATAATCCTGGAGCATACTAAGCCGAACTATCAACACGATACTAACTGGTTTTGTGGAGTAACCAATTGATAAAATACAAAAGCATAACGGCGATTTCCGGGATTCTGTTTCTTAGTACAGTGCAGTTCGCATCCGCTCAAACTACAGATACGAATAAGACATACACACTGAACCAGCTGCTGCAGGCAGCATTCCAGAATCCTGTAAACCAGATGCGCTGGAATTTTGCTAAGGATAATGCTGCCCGCAATGTATCGATAGCAAAAACGGGTCTGTATCCTACTTTAAGCGCAGCAGTCGCAGTCCGTGATAGGTCAAATAGCGATTTCGCATCCGGATCTGATTCTTCATCGTTTTTTGAACGCGAAAGAGCGCGAGCACTACTGACATTGAATTACCCTATCTTTAATGCGGGGAAATCAATAGCTGCATTACACGCGGCTAGAGCAGGGGCGGCGCGGTCAGAATATGGAATTATTGCGAATAAGGTATCACTGCTTAATACTGCCACAACTGCATACTATTCACTTTTGAGAGAGCAGCGTGCTGTAGAAGCTGGTGCCGTACTTTTAAAAGCAGCTCGAGAGCATCTACGAAATGCGCAATCGAGATTCGATGCAGGTGGAGTGACTAAGCTGGACACTCTGACTGCGCAGAGCACTTTAGCTGCAGCAGAGTCTGACGTTGTGAATCGCCAGGCATTGCTTGAAGTTGCACAGGCAAAACTTTCTATTATTATGGGATATGATCCTGAATCTTCGCACCCGGTGGTCGCAGAACCACCCTCATTTGCAGGAGTTGAGGGAGAACCGTCTCATCTTTTATCAGAGGGCTTAACTTATAGTCCTGCGCTGAAAAGTGCGAAGCTTGGACTGGTGGAGGAGCGAAGCAAACTCTCTGTTATTCGTGCAGAACGCTCACCCTTGATAACTATACAGCTTGATGCTGGCTACGCAATTCGTAGAAATGCTACAAATTCAAATGCTGAAACTGGCGGTGGTGTCTCCCGGGTGACTCTTAATATAAGCCTTCCTATTCTCGAAGGGCCTGCCATTAAAGCAAGAGAACAGACTCAGAAGGAAGTCCTGGATTTGCAGACAGTTGAAGTTCTTCAGCTTGAGTACAGTTTGAAAGAGCAGATCATGACGTCTAGCATATTATATCGTGCTACCATCGCTAAGTTAGGCGCTGCAAAACTCGCTAAAGAGGCCGCTGATGAAGCGTACCGACTGGCGAATGAGCGATATCAGGTAGGTAAAGGAAACCAGATAGAACTGCTGGATGCGTTGAAAAACGTGGTCGCAAGCCAGGATAATCTTTCAAATGTGCAGAACGAGCGCGATGTATCCGCTCAGAATCTGAGATGGCTCATCGGTCTTGATCGACCAGAAGCCACTTTGTTTGGCGAGAAATCGAACGGAAGTTTTGATCCGCGCGATAAAAGCAGTCAGAAAAACGCTGCTGTGAGTGGAGTAGGAAATGGCCATTCTAGATAGGGCTTATCCGCCGATATCTCAAAAACAGACGATTTCTGCTCTGCCTGACCGCTCGGAATGGAGTGCCAGTCTAAAGGATAGTCCCGAAGTCGCAATTTTGTGTCTCCTTGGCGCTATATTCCTGCTGTTCGGCGGTGCCTTTACCTGGTGGCACGTCATTAATACCCCGGAGCCATTCTACGTTCACGCCTGCAGATTGCTCTCGTTTGGGCTTGCTGTCGGAGCTCTGGCGGCACTTGTGCTGCCAGGCAGGCGAACAGGTCTTTTTCTGGGTATTGGAATAACGGCTACTCTGCTCCCTGTACTGATTTTATTGGTGATTACGGTGCTGGATTCTTCGGCAATTCGAGATTCCGTGCATCAAATGGACCAGGTGCGTCAGCTTCTCAAAGATGTCTCTATGACGGAGACCAATATTCAGATCCCCTGGCTCGAATCTCGGGAGCTTCGCCTGAATACGGTGATGCAGAACGATTACACACTGATAGATGCCATCGAAACAGCAGCTTCGTTTGCAAAGTCTGGATTCTATTGCAGTATCATCGGCGGGCTTTTGCTCTTAATTTCGGCCTGGGTCTGGAACGGACCCGCCGCAAAGAACTGGATGGTGCAGAAGCGCGGTATGATTTTTGCTGCAGCTATAATCATCCTGATCGGCCTATTCGGAAGAACGTGTATCGCTTTTTACTACTGGAACACAGCCAGAAGCGCCACAGCACGCGGTGAATACGCGCACGCACTGCAGCAGTACGACCAGATGGTAAAGTGGGATCAGAGATTTAATGATGATATAGTCTATCATTTCGAACGCGGCAGAATATACGGACTTCTGGGACTTGAGAACCAGCAGGAGTACTGGGCTTATGTCGGTGATACTTATGCCACTACGCAGAAGTATACGAAAGCCTATGCGATCTATCGGGAACATATCACCAACCCCTATGCTGTCGGTGCGCTCAGATATCGGTATGCCTACGTTCTGGGTAAAAGAGGTATGGACTGCTATCGGATAAAGCTTTATGGACTGGCCACAAGCTACTGGCAGCAAGCTTATAAACTCGATTCAAATAACCTGGAGATTATGTATCCACTCGCAATGTGCTACACAAAAACTGGCAACTATGCAGCGGCTATTCATCTCTTTAAGAGGGTGATCACTTTTAACGAAGAAGTGGGTCTTACCCGCAGTAAACTTTTTGGTTCGTTTGTCTATAGAAAGCCGCTCTCTTCCCGATCGTGGAACAGCATGGCGTGGTGTTATTATAAGTTAAACTATCCTGAGGCCGCAATGCAGTGCCTTCAGAATGCAATACTTCCGGGCAGCCCGGATCCGAAATCAGTACCGCTTTAAACAAGCAGATAATTATTTTTAGTCATGGCAATAAGCAGCAGATCAGACAAGTTTATATCCCCGGCAGTCGCAAACCCTGAGCGCAGCGTTCCCCTGGGAACACACGATAACAGGCGTATGGGTACGCTGAAAGCGGCAGCTTTGCTGCTGCCTATTTTCCTGACCGCTGTTATCGCGGGATTTTATCTGTATCAGGCAAAAAATCAGGAAGACTATCGATTCTATAATTTCCCATGGCATGCCCATTGGATATCATGCCCTACTCCAGTGAAAACAGCCTGTTTTCGAAAACAGTTCTATGTCACTGGTACAGTCCAGAGCGCCTACATGGCGATTGCAGCGGATAACTTTTTCGATGTTCAGATCAATGAGATGTCCACATTTGCCAATTATCACTCTTCGTTGACGAACACTCTCATTCGTTCCCACACACTCTACACCGCGTTAGGCTATAAGAGATTCGCGCCGAGGGCGCGTATATTTGAAATCGGCAGGTTCTTGAAACCGGGTTCGAATGTGGTCACGATCCTGGTTCAGTCCGATTCTGGGCAGCCGAAGTTAGCTGTTCAAGGAAGTATAATAGCTACCAAAAAAACCGATTTCGTCTCCGATGCGAACTGGAAGGCTGCGCCTTTTTACGACGATGTTGCAAGAGTACCGTGGGTTTCGACAAAGTTCATCGATGATGGCTGGTCGAATGCTGCGACCACTAAGGAACAGGTAAATATTCCGGTAGATGGAATGACGGACATATTGGAAAAACCTCTGGATGGGGATTTCATAGCGTATAATGCTCCCGCTGGCGTATCCGATGTACGTTTCACCAAAAAGGTGAATTTGCCGGGAATAACGGGCGATGGATGGCTGAGGATTGCAGCGGTAAATTCATACGACATCTTTCTGAATAAGAGGCTGATAGCCAGTAATAGTATGGTGAATCGTTACCGCCACACACTGCTGGGGAACAGAAATGTATATGATGCGCTTTTTCGAACTCAGGGATACGGGTTTAAATATCCGGTCACGAATGGTTCATTGATGCGTGATATGTATCTGCTCAAAAATCTTTTTAAGGTCGGTGATAACGAGCTTGAGGTGGTGCTGCATAAAACACAGACGCTCGGCCCGAGTTCTCCTTTTGCTTTTTCGCTGGACAGCAGTCTGAATTATGATAAGCATCAGCTTGAAATTCATTCGGACAGCAGCTGGCTGGCCCAGCCTGTTCAGTTAGGCCTGGCGCCTCAGCTGGCTGCTGTTATTTCTGAACCCGGATTAAAAAACAATGCCTTGACACAGATGAGGCTTCGCGGCCGTATTGACCCCGGCCTGGAGACCTATCGTACCACGGTAATTTTTGATGTCTGTCTTTTCGTAATACTTATTATCGTAAGTTATCTATTTGTAAACCTGCTCCGGCGACTCAATATTTATAAATACCGTTCAAACCTGGAGGGCATGGGAGCGCTCTGCATTCCTACTGCCGTGATCATGGTTTGTGCCTGGCTTCTGCAAACGGTATTTAACGGATCGCCGCAAAGCTCGTTTCTAATCGGTTCCAAATTCAGCGCCCATGTGCTGGAACTCGCTGGTTTCTGCTACGTGGCCATTCCATTTGCTCCGCTGTTGTCGCGAAAGAAATGGCAGCAGGGCACCTGGAATCCAGATATGCGTACGCAGCTTGTCTATCGATTCGATCAGCTGTATGCTGTCGCGACGGCTCGCAGCCACTCTGGTTTTCTGCAGAAATATGTTTTCGGAATCGCGCTTGGAATAGTATCACTTGTTTCTACCGTCTACTATTTTCACGGTATTTCGAAATTGGGATACATTCCCGATGAGTATATATCCATTCTAGCGGCCAAGGGAATCCTGCATCATGGAGTGCCAGTCTATGAAATACCTAATGTAATCTATACACGGAGCGCGCTGTATCACTATCTTTTAGCGCTGGTGATGTTTATCGGAGGGGAATCTACCAGTCCAGTATATATGCGGTTTTTATCTGTGTTCTGGCAAGTTGGAACGATTATTCTGATCTATTTCTTCGGAAAAGATGTCAAAAGCAGAAGCGCTGGACTGGCTGCCGCAGCTTTGGTAGGGCTTTCTCCATTTCTGATCTACTATGCTCGTGAGGCTCGTTTTTATACGCAATTGTCGTTTTTTACTACGCTCGTCTTTTATCTTCTCTGGAGAAGTTTCCGTTTTCCAGATAAGATTAAGTATAAATTAGGTGTCTGCATCGCTTATGCGTGTGCCTATCTCAGCCATCAATTAGCGATAGCAGCAGTGCCTGCTATCCTCATAGCTATAATGGTTTCTGGGCAGACAAAAGCATGGTTCAACAAAAAATGCATAATTGGCATACTTTTTGCACTCTTGGTAATGATAGCGGATTTTTATGCCTACCTGCACTGGTGTGTAACTCCACTGCCCTATATCGACCAGGAAACGGTAACACTTTTCGGACTGCATATCGACTATCTGGAACTGATGCCGTCGATGGTGCTGCTGAACGTGGAAAGATCGCAGATGCCGAGCGGCCTGCTCTATATCAGTGGGTTGGCATATGCTTTCATTCGACTTTTCAGGCGTGGCAGCAAATCGCAGGATGTCAAAACTGAAGGTTGGACCTGGTGGGGATATCTGTATCTGATGTCCGTGGTCACCATATTCTTTAGTACTCTGCTCACACCACGTCCAGCGAATAGATATGGCATCCAGTGCACACCAATAGTTCTATTAACTGCGGCTTGCGCTGCAGATTATATTGGCCGCAAGGTGGCAGAGTTCATACGCATCAACACGGGCCGGGATATCGTCGCGCTCTATATGCAGCGGATATGCGCAGTGGGTATAATATTTATATGTCTGGCAGCTTATCGGCCGGTACGCACCTGGCATACAGAAGACCGTGAAATAAACGTCGATCATACTGCAGTAGCAAAATTTCTTAAAGACCATATGCAGCCGGGCGATAAACTGATGTTCAATAGTCCCCAGACTGCTCTCGTGGAAGTGGGGAAATGCGACTACATGTGGAGATATCCCGCTTCGATCTTCTACTATATCGGGAGGGATGGCAAACTCAGAAATAGAGATACGGGGGCCATCGGTGTCGACAACGTGGATAAACTTCGACATATAATTTCTGAGAATAGACGATTATGGGTGGTGATGCCCATCTGGCAGCTGATACCGACCGGTAAACACTGGGCCATCAGCCAGTTCGTACTGCAGAATTTTAGAGAAGTGAATCAATCTTTCGGACTCAAAATAATGCTATGGGATCGAGATCGCAACTACTATAAAAATCCTATGCGGAATATGGGTTACGATAAGTTTAATTTTTAGCAATATTGAAAGTGAGCCGCAATTGAGTATTACAAAATGGACTTTGGCACTCTATGTCTCCGCACTGGGGAGTTCCCTTCCAATGGCAGCCCAGGCTGTGGAAACGAATTTGCTTCATGCGGTAAAAGATGAACTCCTTGTACGGGCTATCTATAACACACCAAAGCGAATAGCATCGGTTTCCAAAAGCGGATCCGTCAATGTCAATACGGAGTGGGAAGACGGAAAAAGAGAGAAATGGTACATCGACGCACAGAAAGCGGGTGGAGATCTTATTCAGGCAGGGGTAGTTAAACACGATTCCACCCTCATTGAAGAAGGGCTGAAAGCGCTGGAATGGGGATTCAAGAAGCAGGATAGAGATGGCAGTTTTCCCGGAACAGATGATCCTTTTCACAGTACATCACTCTTTGTAGAAGGAGCGTCAAGAGGCCTTCTGCTTTTGAAAGAGTACGATTCCGATACCTACGGACGACAGATTAAGCGTTATACGCCGCGCATACTTGCAGCAGCCAGGTGGCTGAATTTACCTGAAGTCATGCAGAAAGGGAAAAGATACAATCAAAAATATACACATCGCAGATACATTTTAGCTTCTGCCCTGGGTGCGGCCGCGGAACTGACTGGAAATAATGAGCTGTTCGAGGCCAGCAAAGCATACGCTGAGGAAGGAATCGAGCTGCAGCAGTCTGATGGAGTGAATCCAGAAAAAGGCGGTTATGACGTCAGTTATCAATGTCTGGGCATTCTGGAGGCTGAGCGATTCTATCATTCCACCAGCGATGAATCTTTAAAATCGAAATTAAAAACAATGATTGAGCGCGGCTTGAAATGGGAGCTTTCGAAAATAGATGCGAACGGAAATTTAGAAGTCGAAGGCAGCACCCGCACCGAAAAGGAAGCAGCACACACCGGCAAAATAAAAAAACCGGACTATAAGTCAATCATACAAGCTTTTGTTCTGGGAGCAGAGATAACCGGCGATCGGGCTTTTCACGAAGCAGCCCAAAAAATTGCCGCCGCACAGTCGCTGATCTGACACAACTAGAAACAATAATGCGAAACAATATGGAAGGAAGGCCTATCGCAAAGCAGAGTGCTGTTGTATCAGCTTGAACTATGATTTCAGGGAGTATTACTGTAAATTCTTATTTCGGGCAACAAATATGTTTTAGATGTGATTTATTATAAATGAACGGAAAGGAAAATGAACGAATGAAATTTGCAGGAAGTATTTTAACAATTGGAATCGGAGCAGCAGTACTCTTCGGTGGAAATACAGCAAAAGCGGCAGAGCCAACACTGCTGTCCATCTTAAGCGCTTATGGAGTGACGGCAGGAGATCAAATATCGGCGACATCACTGAACCTCAATGTGTTCACAGCTACCAAAATCGCCAGTTTTGCGGCAGATGAAGCAGTAGAATCTGTTGGTCTCTACGACGTATCTTCAAACACCTACATTCCTCTGTTTGTAGGCGCGGAACCAACCGGAGTTGTTAAACCCGAGCTTGTTCCAGCGGGATCTTACGATCTTTACGACAACAACTTACTTGGGCACTCCACAGTTCATGGCGGAGTTGGCGGACTGTTCTATTCGGATCCAGCGCTGAATCCATCGAATGCACTCAATCCAACTGGTGAAGTACACACACAGATATACAAAAAGGGTGGCAGCTATTTTATCGGTTTTGAAGATCGTACTCTCGTAAATACTTCTAAAAGCGGTCTAACTCCATCCATCGGTATTGATTACAATGACTATGTAATTGAACTGACTCCTCAGACCTCAGTCCCTGAGCCAGGTACAGTCGCTCTGCTGGTTACCGGATTCTCCGCCGCAGGCGGCCTGTTAATCAGAAGACGACGCCAGAAGTAATCTTACAATCGATCTTTGATAAGTTAAAATATTCCCTCTTCAGCCACAGTTCTAGGAAGATCAGAGCTGCTGCCGAAGAGGGAATATATTTTAGCAGAGTGAATATCGGTGCCGAAAGACCTGCAAGAATGTGCTGGTCAACAGGGAATCTTATTTTCGTTGGGTGGATGTACCACCATTTGAACTCGAATATTAATTCATGCTGCACGAATGTTCTCTTTTCTGCACTTAGTACTTCAAGGAGATTTATATTGTTATCTTTACACCAATTTCATAGAGCGGCCAGACGTAATAATTTTAACGAACGCTTTATACGTTTGCTCATCTTAATCTGCGCTGCGCTCATGTTTCAGTCCATTGATAATCGAGCAGCCGCTCAGACCAATGTACTCTCCCGCCATAATGATCTATTTAATACCGGGCAGAATCTCACCGAAACCAGCCTTAAACCGAGCAACGTTTCGATAAACACTTTTGGGAAATTATTCAGCTACAATGTGGATGGCGTCGTCTACGCTCAGCCGCTCATTCTTACGAATGTTACGATACCAAATGAAGGGGTACACAATGTACTCTACGTAGTCACAGCCCACAACTCGGTTTATGCCTTCGATGCAGATGATAACAGTGGTGAAAACGCCAATCCGCTTTGGAAAACCAATTTCTCATTGTCGAATATCGGTGTTTCTACGATTCCGTTTGGTGATGTGAACAGCGACGATGTGCAGCCTGAAATCGGAATTATTGGGACACCCGTGATCGATCCGGATGCAAAACTGCTCTATGTGGTTGCGGCCACAAAAGAGGTGCTGCTCGGGGTCACGAACTATATTCTCAAACTGCATGCTCTGGATGTAACGACAGGCGCTGAGATGCTGAACGGCCCGGTACAAATTACTGGAAAAGTTCCGGGCATTGGCACCGGGACTGATGGCAGTATGGTTACGATGCAGCCGCAGTGGCAGATGAACCGATCGGGTTTACGACTTTATAATGGGTCGATCTATATTTGTCTGGGCTCACACGGAGATAACGGAGTCTATCATGGCTGGTTGATGCGCTACGATGCGGCTACTCTCAATCAGCAGGCTGTCTTTTGCGTTACTCCGAATGGAGAAGGCGGCGGTATCTGGATGGATGGAACTCCTCCAGCAATCGATCAAAATGGAAACCTGTATGTCTCTACTGCAGATGGCACCTTTTCCGCAGATCAAGGTGGAATCGATTACGGCGACAGCGTTCTTAAATTTAATCTGGATAACGGCGGCCTGAATCTTATTCAGAACTTTACTCCTTTTAATCAGCACACTTTTGATATTTTAGATCAGGATCTCGGTTCGGGCGGAATATGCCTGCTTCCTGATGAAACCGGAAGTACCGATCATCCGCATCTGCTCGTAACTGGCGGCAAAGCTGGCTATTCTTATATTCTTGACCGAGATAACCTGACCGGGTTCAATCCGGTACAAGATAATGTGGTAGCAAACTTCAGCCCGGCCTCTCTCTATAGCTGCCCCGGATATTTCAACAACCAGATCTATATCGGCGGCGCTTCGGTCACCTGGGTCGATGCCAGCGCTCCCACATTAATGGGTTTCTCCCTCTACGGAGCAAGTCTCTCCCCAAATCCGATTTCGCAAACAACCACTCCGTCTGTCTGGCCGGGAGTAACGCCAAGCATCTCTGCCGACAACACTGCAGCGGATGTGCCGGCGAGTGCAATTATCTGGGGAATTGAGAAATCGGGACGAAATGCGCTTCTTCGTGCTTACTCACCCTCGGACCTGAGTAACGAACTCTACGACTCGGGAGCTACAGGATCCAGGGACGCTGCCGGCCTCTATACCAAATTTACGGTGCCCACCGTTGCAAATGGCAAAGTGTATGTGCCATCACGCACTATGGTTTCTGTTTATGGACTCGGCTTATGGGTACCTGCGCCTACTATCACGCCGAATAATAAAAACTCTTCAAGTCCGATAGCGGTTACCATTATTAATAATGCACCAGGTTCGGAAGTTCATTTCACTACGGATTCAACAGATCCAACGCTTGCCTCCAGCCTCTACACTGGACCTTTGACTCTGACATCTAGCTGCACTCTCCGTGCTCGTGCATTCTTAGTCGGCTACAGGCCAAGCGCCATTACTGAAGCTAACTTTTTAATCGATTCGGGGCCGGGCACTGGTAATGGACTGCGCGGCATGTACTATCCCTCCAGCAATTTTCACGGAACGGCCATTACCGTGATCGATCCGACTATCAACTTCGCCTGGCCGATCGGCACGCCGCCCATCCCAAATATACCTCCTATCAATTTCTCGGCAAGATGGACAGGATATGTGCAGGCAAGATCGTCGGGGAACTATACCTTCACCACGTATTCAGATGATGGAATCAGAGTGTGGCTGAACGATCAGCAGGTGATAAACAATTGGTCGACGCACAGGGAAGCCGAAGATAATGCTCAGATCAGCTTGAACGCCGGACAGCTGGTGAAAATACAGATCGATTTCTATCAAACTTCCCGCTACGCCGAATGTGAGCTGTTCTGGTCTGCACCCGGTATTGCCAAACAGATCGTGCCAAAAACTCAGCTTTACGCAGGCAACAGGCTTACAGGAGTTAAAGTGAGC
The DNA here is from genome assembly GCA_038203935.1 of Chthonomonadales bacterium. GTDB lineage: Bacteria > Armatimonadota > Chthonomonadetes > Chthonomonadales > Chthonomonadaceae > JANXSG01. The sequence continues at coordinate 18,658 of JBBRDM010000004.1, read as the reverse complement.
GGCACCGTGATGGTGGGTGGGAATTCTGGTACCGGTACGGTTACCTTCGATTTTCCTTCTCCTGTCGCCTGTGTTGTCAGCCTGGACTGCACAGACCCTTCTACCTTACAGGTTCCATCGAGCGTGACCGTTCCAGCGGGAGCAACGCAGGCTACATTTACCTACACTACCTCGCCAGTGAGTGCACGCATGACACCAACAATTCATGCAGTATACAACGGTGTTACTCAGAACAGGCCGATGACCGTGCGTCCTCCAGGAGCAAGCGGCTACAAATTCAGCGTTAACCCGCTGAAGTCTGCCAAGACAACCAGTGGCACTATCTATCTTGATGGTGCAGCAGGGCCTGGAGGTCAGTTGGTTACTTTGATTTCCGATAATCCAGATGCTGTGAACACAACTGTCACTCAAATTCTGGTACCCGAAGGATTGAAAAGTATTAAAGTAACCGTTGCGGCTAAGGTAGTTACCTTCGGGGTAACTGCTAACATGACGGCTTCCACTCCAGACCGGGCGACGACGACACCGCTTACCGTGTCGCCATAGTTCGAAATAAGAGAAATAAAACGGCCTGCGCAGAGGCGCAGGCCGTTTTAATAAGTGCTGTATCGTATTCCTAATGATTACAATTATTCAGAACTAGATAGAATTCTAATTGTTTCTGTTTATCAGCTGATGTTAGGATTTTTTAATTATTACTGTTATTCAGTCTGTTTACTACGATTAAATAAGACTTTACTCCTATGATATTGTAGCTCAAGTTGAAGCAGTCGGACAGCCAGACTCGATCTGGTGAACTCGTTCCTTTGATATTTCCTGAAGCATCGACCCACTGGTTTTCCCAGGTAAGCCCCTTCGTAAGCATTACCGAGAGAGTAGTCTTCAGCGCGCTGTTGGTTGCGCTGCTGAAATATCTTTCCGCATAACGCAGACCAAGCGCCTGAGTATTTACGTCCGAGACTCCATTTTCAGGATTGATGCCGCTGGTGAACTGCATTGGCAGAGCAATCGTAATGTACTTATCCGCAGCTGTGCGTAACGAAGATTTATTCAGAAGTGATCCCGTCTCTGCAAGCGCTGCTGCCACCGCGTAGAAGCGGGATGTATATGGCGCACTGGTTCGGATGCCGTTCGTGGAAATGTCCGAGCGGGTAATCCAGCTGGCAGCCGATGCCAAATGCGTGAGATAGGTGCTGACAGTGGAGTTATAGATCCCTTCAGAAGCGGTATCCAGAACCGGATGATAATTATTAAGCATCTGGCAGGAACGAGCGACCGCTTCCATAAACTGAGCTGTAGCAAGGAATGACGAAGTTGTAGTGCCGAAAGAACCATCTGATAACTGCTTGGAAAAACCCCAGTTGAATATCAAGAGTCCTTCCTGAATCATAGGATCATTTTCAAGCGCAATGCCGTTCGAAATCCAATCTGCGCCTGCTTTTTGCTGACTCAACGACCAGCTGGAGGCAGTACCATTTTCCCAAGGAATGTTCGACCCTGCTGCTCCTGAAGCTGCGATGGCCGGACTGAAACCAGTACCAAGTCCCTGCGTCATACGAATATAAGCGACTTTATAACGCGTGTCATTCAGATTGACTGCTGCGGCATTAAAACATTGTTCAACTTCCGTGGTATTCAGCAATTTCACTGTACCATCCGGATTCTTTTCAATACCTACACGTGTACTTCCCGTTATATCGATATTTCCTGCATTATCTGTTCGATTTATCAGCCAGTTCATGCCGAGTGCAAGTGTCTGTTTTAGATTACTTGCCAGTGTAGAATCTTTACAATAGGGCAGATAGCGCTGCGCAAAAAGCAGTCCCGCATCCTGATAGTTCACATCAAACCCGCCAAGTTCCGGATCGACGCCGTTCATATCGACGGTGACCACATTCCCATTGGGATAGGTAATCTGCTCGGTTCCGCTATGCATCTGAAGTGAGATACCCTCTGTGGCATAGGCCGCTGCCGCAGTCACCATTCCTGAATCCGAGACCAGCTGGCCGATCTGTCCGAGGAGTGAGGCTAGAATGTATCGGCGATGCGTGTAGGGGGAATCATTTTTTTTGCCGGGCACATATACTGCGGGATCCATGAACCATTTGCCTGCAAGTTTTAATTTGCTCGTATAGGTGCTGATTTTCCCGTTGTAGTAAGTGGAGTCTTTTGTATAAGTGGATGGTGAGTAGTTCTTTAGAAGATATACTGCTCTGGCTGCGCTTTCTACAAAAAGAGAAGTGCTATGAAATGGATCTCCGGTTCCTGGAAAACTTCCATCCGAACCCTGTTTAGCAAATCCCCAATCTAAACAAAGTATTCCAGTACGAATAGCCTTGTCATCTTCTACCTGGATGGCATTTTCAATTAGCTGTGTTCCATATCGCTGGTATTCTATGAACCAGGAGGATCTTTTTTTTGCTTCCCAATCGACGTTGATGGCAACGGCGCCATCCGTTCCGACGACTGTCGAGGCATTTGCCAGTTTGGGCAGTAAGGCAGATCCGGCAATCAGTAGAAAAATTTGTGAATATTTGAGTAATTTTTTGATCATAAAGGAACTGCTCCCATAGTTATTAAGGCAGACTTATTCTGCACCGCTCGTTTGGATCAGACGGTAGATTCTTGCTGCATCAACAGTCTGCATAAAGGCAAACTCTCGAAGCATGCATGGTAATATTTGATTAAATCATCCGTGAACTACGTTAGTCGAAGTACAGCGTAAATCAAACGGGGCATCATCCTGATTGCCAAATCCTGCACAGTGTGGCTGCAAGACCGGTCGATTATTTACTATTCCGTAAACAATCAACATTCCATCAGTGTTTTCTTGATATCTCTTATTAAACAGGGTGAACATACAGGTTCTCCATCCCATGGAGATTCTGTTTAGTGATCAGTTCCTATAGCGACGATATCAATATTTTCCAGCAGTAGTTTGGATATCAGCTTGTACAAAGCTGCTTTACAAAAATCGCAAACTGTCAATTCAGCGTTTTTTGTATGAAGGCAGTGCCTGCAAATGAGGAGAGGTATTGAGCACTGAGCCCAGCGAGAGGACTTTATCTGAAGTAACCCCTGTCTGACTGTACTGGTATAAATAATGTTCCAATGTTGAAAAAAATAATTTTAGAAATTTTTCATTGTACAATCTGCTCAATAAGGCAGAGGCTAATCGGGTATACTCTGAAGCGATATGAAACACCCTTTTGACCATTTAAAAAATTCACTCCGTACATGGAAATCTGCCTGAGCATGGTATCCATCAACCGCAACCGAACTCGTGCCAAGGCGTGGATTTTCCGCACGGAACTGCTCCACTCCTTTCCCACTACTTTTTTGGTCTATGGCGAGCCCTATCTGCTTAAAGAGAGATTCCATAGCAGTCTGGGTGTGATTGCGCTCAGCCAGGCGCTATGTGGATTGTGTGTAGCGATAGGCGCATATGTCGGCGGACAGATAGCGCATAGATTCCGACCCGGGCTCGCTATACAGATCGGGTTGATTGGAAGCCTGCTTGCAGTATTGATAGAAATCGTTTTGAATAAATCCAGCGGGCTGCCAGCTGTTTTATTCAGTTTTGGGATGTTCAGCTTTGCGCAGGTTATCGTGTGGCCAGGGATTGAATCCGGACTGATGGAAGGTGAAAACCAGTCTACCGTGCAGCATTTCGTCTCCCTTTTTAACCTGACATGGTCGTTAGGCACCGCTTTCGCCTTTTTGCTTGCTACCCCGCTAATGAGCCGGTTTGGGTTGAATGTAGTATTTACCCTGCCCGCGATCTTTTATTTGATTAATATTGCGCTGTCAGAAATGGGGAGAAGGAAGTCTTTATCCGCCGCAGAACCCAATCAGCAATTGAGCAGCATTCCATTAGAAGCAGCGGTGCCAGAAAAGGAAGCTGCAGAGCTCACTCCCAAAGAGAGGTCCGCTTTCCGTTGGATGGGCTGGCTGGCAAATCCATTTGCCTATGTAGCCATTCAGGTGATCGTTACTTTCAATCCTCATCTTCAAGAGAAACTGGGGCTGAGTTTCGGCGCAGCCAGCGTATGGTGCAGCTTGTGGTTTTACGTTCGTACTTTAACATTTGAAATTTTGAGGCGATGGACCTGGTGGCACTATCGATGGAAGTTTCTGTGTCTTGCTTTTGTGTCTGCCATATTGAGTTTTGGAGCGATTGTTCTCGCCCCTAATCTTGTTGTGCTGCTGTTCGCTCAGCTAGTTTTTGGTATGTGCGTAGGACTGATGTATCAGTCCTCACTGTACTATTCTATGGCTGGGAGTGAAGCACAGGGTGAGCATGGGGGTTCTCATGAAAGTTTTATAGGAATTGGAATCATGTCCGGCCCGCTGCTAGTCTACATTGGCAGCCAGATATTTCCTGGAAGTGGTCCTGCTGCGGTCGCTATAGTTACTATTTTGATGGCAGCCGGACTGATTGGATTGATCCGGCTTGGAACTCAAATCAAGCATAATATCATTCACTGAAGTGGCTTTGTTTTTGGAATGTAACTGATTTTATTAGATTAGCACTTTCGCTGACTTATCAAAACTCGTATACCACCACAGTTTGAGTTGGAGAACTAAAGGATTATATAATCTCCGGCTCATTCCAAGCAGGAAAAAAAGCCTTGATGAGAGCGGTACGTTCACCTCGTTTGCAGTCCCGCATTCGTGCATAATCCACTTTACTCTTCTAGGGCTGCTTCCATTATTTTTCCATTTGCTGCAAGATTAAATTTTCCAATTTGGCTTTGGAAGATGCAAAACCTTCATCCTCCACCAGACATCAGAACAAGCAGCGGGAATTGACACCTCCGAAAAATGTGTGATATACTAATTGAGAAATAATGCACAATGTATCCTTTTTATAGGTTTGAACCTCAAATCGGTTCAAAAATAGTCAAGGCAGGAACAGTATGGCGCAGGCGGGACCCAATAATCAGGCTTCGAATCTCTCATTCGAGCGTGTAAGAGGTGTCAACAACATTATAATCACGTATAATGTTGCCCATGCAGTGATCAACCTGGAAGCCGATTCTTCCAGATTTGAGCGTATACTGGCCGCACTACGTTCGCTTGCGAATAGTGATATTCCGATTTTCTTGCTGAAGCTGCACTCCAGTGCGCTCACTCTTGCAATGGATGGGGTTGATGCCGACCGGGCACAAAAAGCGCTGGAAGCAAGTGGTTTTAAAATTGATTTAAGAGCTGATTTAGCTGTCGTCGCTGTTCAGGCAGATTCTATGCGCGATCTCTCCGGAGTGATGGTTCAAATAGCAGATGCACTTTTTGCAGCAGGAGCACGACTTTTCGAGACGGGTGATTCCCACAACTCAGTACAAGCGCTTATTGAAGGCATTAAAGTGGAATCTGCGGTCCAATCGCTGCTCAAAACATTCGCGCTGGAAGCTTCCGCTGTCTGCAGCAGCCAGGCAGCAGCGCAATGAATATTCTCGTACAGAAGTTTGGCGGCACTTCAGTCGACCGCGCGGAGCACCGGGATCTGGCCGCTCGAAAAGTGATCAAAGCTTTTGAGGCAGGCTATGCACCCGTGGTAGTGGTGTCTGCAATTGGAAGATCAGGAGCGCCCTACGCCACCGACACACTGGTAAAAGTGCTCAGGGATATCGATGCCCAGACCGCTCCAGCGCCGCGTGAAATGGATCTGATGATGGCCTGCGGCGAGATTATCTCGACTGCCGTTTTTGCACAGACCCTCCAGACTTATGGATTTAAAGCCATCGCTCTATCCGGAGGTCAGGCAGGGATAGTGACCGATTCGGAGCATGGCAATGCTCGTATTTTAGAGATACGCCCACAGTACATACATATGCTGCTCGAACAGGGATTTATTCCAGTGGTGTGTGGTTTCCAGGGAGTTACACAGCCTGAAAATGCTTCTGAACATGGAGCGATCACTACTCTTGGCCGAGGAGGCAGCGATACGACCGCTTCCGCTTTGGGAGCTGCACTTGGGGCAGTCGCTGTGGAAATCTATACGGATGTCGATGGAGTGAAAACTGCGGACCCGGATATCGTAAAAACTGCCAGAACTCTGGATGTATGTACTTACGAAGAGGTCGCTGAGATTGCACATCAGGGCGCGAAAGTAGTCCATCCCCGGGCAGCCGAAATAGCAATGGACCGAAATATTCCGCTCTGGGTAAAATCGACTTTCAGCGATCATCCTGGAACTCGAATTACAAGTGAGGCGACCGCTGGAATTAAGCGTCGGCTGACGGGAATTACGCACACTGGTAAGATCGTATACATCCGGCTTGAGATAGAAAATGCGGAACATAAACCCATTGTAGAGCGTGAAGTGTATCGCATGATGGCGCGCGCAAACGTAAATATATTTTTGGTCACATTCAGTCCCTCCGCACTGTCGTTTGCAGTTCCAAGGACGCTTTTTCCTATTGCGAGAGATCTTCTGGATGGGATGGTAGTTCCTGTGGAATACGGTGAAAAAGATCCATCGGGAAAGCTTGCTGCCTACTATATTTTCAAATTTTCAGATGGGCTTGATCTGGCTTACAGTGTGCAAAGGCCGTTGCTAAGAGCAGTGGAAAGCCGCGTGGAAGTGGTCGATGTACCCGCAAGTGTGACTGAGAACTGCACGATGGTTTCTGTAATCGCTTCGCACTTTCTGGGAGTTCCCGGGATAGCTTTGAGGATATTCGAAACACTGGTAAAAGCAGGCATAGCCATTCATCAGACCGCTGATTCAGGCATGTCGGTTTCCTGCCTTGTTCCTGAAAGTGAAGCGGATAGGGCGGTATTACTGCTGCACAGGACGCTTTTTGAAGACTGATTCAAGTAACGTTCGGCGAAAAACGATCCATGGGAAGTTCCAATGCCAGATGAAGAAAATCAACAGGATCCGGAAGAAGATGAGGCTGCGAAATTACTAAAAAGATTTCCGCAGGTACCAGAGCATTCTGATGCTCCGCATCCGCCCATGATATCCGTTGAGCTGCCGCCCCATCCACAATTAAAAAAGGATAGCTCTGATGGCATGCAGACGAATAAAATGGCAATTGCGTCTACTGCGGCGAGCTCTTTTGTAACACCTATTATTATTCTCTCCGTAGCAGGCTGGTGGCTTGATCAAAAATTTAAAACCAACTGGATAGCTTTTGTTGGTGTGGTGTTAGGATTTATAGTAGGCGTGATGCAGCTGATACGAATTACCAGCAAGCTGAATGACTGATGTGAACATTTTACAGATTTTTTTTGTAGAAGTAACGGTTCTGAATTAAAGTTGTGACATAATATATACGAAGTTCACGAGTTACTCTAAAGATCCGTTCATGGCTCACTGAAAATGATATCGTGAATTATTGCACGAAGTATGGTAAGTTGAATTATAGTAATTAATGAAGGAGCTTTGAACACTAGCAGTTATGGAAGATAAACCTCTTACGACGCGCACTATTAAAGCAAGCTTGCTGTTAGCTCCTGTTATATTTTTTCTGTTTGGTGCATTTGGTCACAAAAATTGGGCCTGGGGATTCGCACTCGGAGCCAGTCTGTCACTATTCAGTTTTATTACTCTTAAAATAGTGGTGCCTATGCTTTTCATGCCGGGTTCCCCTCCCTATGTAAAAGCAATCCTTGGTCTTACTCTCTGGATGAAAATGCCAGTAATTTGTGTGATCCTATACATTGGTACCCATGTACCCTCGATTACACCCGGGGCTATGGTTCCAGGTATAGCATTTATACCCGGAGTAATTGTATTGCGAGCAATCGGAGATATGATGTTCGAATCAGGAAGAAGCCGCCGCGCAGCAGCAATGATGCATCGAGCCTCACTTGAACACGATACAGTCCCGATCCGTTCTGCGCGAAAGACTCACGCAGCAGAGCCGCTAAGTGAAGGAGCCTAAGCTATGCCACGCACTTCGACAGGACAAGGCAGTACTGTGCAGCCTTTTCAGCTGGCGCAGGGAGAAACTCGGGAAGCCGCTGGAAAACCGTTGAATGGTGAGACGCATACCTCTACGGAAGCTGCAGAGAAAGAGGCGCCATTAGGAGAAGTGCCTAATCCGGTACTCCTATTTGAAAACTCTGTTCTTGTGGCGATTGTGTTACTGATATTCGGATTTGCAGCCCGCAGAAAACTCAGCAGAATTCCTACTGGATTTCAAAATTTTGGTGAGTGGGTTGCAGAGGCGCTCAATGCATTCACCGTTTCCGTTATCGGCCCGGGCGGAGAAAAATTCACACCACTGGTGGGTACTATTTTTCTTTATGTTCTGCTGATGAATTTAATAGGGATCATTCCGGGATTTCACTCCCCTACGGCGAATATTAGCATTACGTTCGCTCTGGGTATTGTCGTATTTTTCTACTCTGAATTCCATGGTGTGCGCAGTCGTGGCCTGGGCGGCCATTTCATGCACTTCATGGGGCCAAAAATTGGGAACTTCCCCTGGATGTTTCCACTCCTGCTTCCTGTCGAACTGATATCAGAAGCTATCCGTCCGTTCACTCTGGCGGTCAGGCTTTTTGGTAATATCTTCGGGGAAGATGTCATTATTCTGGTGCTCGCAAGCCTGGGAGTTGCCAGTGTAGCCACCCGGTGGATTCCCTTCCACTTTTTGGTGCTGCTGCTCTCTCTGCTGACCGCGCTTGTGCAGGCAATGGTATTCGCAATCCTAACCTGCGTCTATATTTCGCTGGCCTCGTCGCATGATGAAGATCATGCAACTGAGGGCGCACATGATGTTCATCTGGTACCAGCCAGCGGACATTAGATTCAGCATTTATGCTGAATGCGAATGAATTGATAGAAAAGTCTCAACCAATTGTCGCCGGCGCAGCATTTTGCGCCGCACTGCAGCGCCGCAAACAGCGGCATGCAAACTCTGTGCCTCGACACGAAAGGATATTTTAAAATGATTTACTTTATGGCTCTAGCTCTTTCACTTGGACTCGGTGTGCCGATCGCCGTACTCGGCGCCGGACTCGGGCAGGGCAAAGCGGCATCGGCCGCTCTGGAGAGCATGGCTCGCCAGCCAGAGATGGCCGGTAAGCTGCAGACATCGATGATTCTGGCACTCGCCTTCATCGAATCGCTGGTTATTTTCTCACTGCTCGTCTTCTTCCTGATGTCGGGCAAACTGCCTGATACTACTCAGATCATGACCGCAATTCAGGCAGGCGTCAAGTAGAATATCTCACGCTGCGTACACATCCAGTTTGAAGTTTTTCTGGATGTGTACCAATTCAAATCGTTCCTCTTAACTCAAGGATAGTTCCTTAATGGCGGAAATTCTAAAAAGTTTAGCATTCAGCGTACCTGTATTCCTCGCGCAGATTCTGCTGTTTGTCGTACTGCTGGTTGTGATGAACCATCTCTATTGGAAGCCGATGCTTGCGCACCTGGCAGGCAGAGACAAGATGATTGTCGATGCTTATCAGCAAGTGGAAGATATTCACCATGAGATGGAGCGCCTGCGAGCAGACTATCTGGCTCGAATCACGGAAGTTGAGGCGGAAGCGCGCGGCCACATTCAGGAAGCAATCAAGGAAGCGCAGGCCGAACGTGAACGACTTTTGGCGGAAGCCCGTGCAAAAGCGGATGCCACACTCAAGCAGGGTATTGCCAGGATGGAGCAGGAGAAGACCGAGACTCTGGCTTCGCTGTTATCCGGCATGGTCTCACTCGCTGTCAGCGCGTCTCAGCGAGCGCTTGGTACCGCTGCGGACAGCGCAGCCGTTCAGCAGACAGTGGAAACCAGTGTGAATGAAAGCAGTACGAAAATATTGAACGCTGCTAGAAATTAATTGGAGAAGCCGACGTGCTTGCCGAATTTAGCCTTAGCCCCTGGGCAAATGAACACCCAAGTTCACTCTTAGCAATAGTTGTCGGATTTATTTTGCTTGGTCTGCTGCTCTGGTTTGTGAATGTTCCCCAGTTCAGTCGTCCTTTTTTTCGCGGCCTCCTCAACGAGCGTGCAGAGAGCATACAGAGAAAACATGCTCAGGTCGATCAGGCCGCCGCGGAAATACAGCAGCTCCGAGATGACTACGCATCCAGACTTCGCGAGATAGAAACCGAATCTCGTAAAAGAATTCAAGATGCTGTCCGAGAAGCGGATGCTGCACGCGAAGAAATTATAGCCGACGCACAAAATACTGCGCGCCAGGTTCAGCTTCGCACAGAAGAAGAGCTCAACCGTGAGCAAAATCGTTCTCGTATTCAGCTTCGAAGGCAGATAGTTCAGATCAGTATGGACGCGGCAGAAAAGTCTGTTCACGCAAACGCCACCGAATCAGTGCAGCGAGCGTTGATCAGTGATTTTATTACGGGAGCTGCCACCGCATCTGTGAATGGACGCATTATCACCCCGAACGCTTCACCAACGCAGGGAGGAGCCTGATATTGGCTGTACGAGATCTACGCGCCGCAAAAAGATACGCCAATGCATTATTCACTTCTGCATTAAAAATGGGTATTCTGGACCAGATTGAAAAAGATCTGGATAGTATCTATAATCAGATGCAAAACAATGAATCGCTGCAGGATATGTGGGAAAGCCCCATGATCCCGGGTTCAAAGAAACATCTGCTTTTGTCGGAAGTGTTTTCTGAATCTGTCCATACCTTGACACTGTCTTTTCTGCAGCTGCTGGCGGATAAACGCCGGGAAAATATTCTGGGTGAAGTGCGGCATGAAGTGCATCTGCTCGGAGACGCATCGCGCAAATTGGTGCGTGCGGAAGCCACCTTCGCAGTGCAGCCTACTCCTGAAGAGCAGCAGCAACTGGCACAAAGCCTTGCAGCAAGAACTGGTGACCGGGTAGAGCTGACCTGCCATATAGATCCTTCGATTCTCGGTGGAGTGGTGGTGAGAATGCGGGATACTATTATCGATGGCAGCGTCCGAGGCACTCTGGAAACTTTGCGCGAAAAACTGCTGCAGGAAGCGTAGCAGAGAAAATATTTATCCCCATTCGTTTGTAGTGTCGTTGCTGAGATCAATGTCTGATCCCAGCCAGTTGAAACTTAGAGAGAAGGCAAAAACCTATGGCCATCCGACCGGAAGAAATAACCTCCATCCTGGAGCGCGAGCTTCAATCCTATACACGCCTCCTAGAAGAAGTCGGCGTGGGCACTGTACTCCAGGTTGGTGACGGAATTGCGCGTATATACGGGCTTCAGGATGTTATGGTATCCGAACTCCTCGAATTCCTCGATGAGAAAGGCAACCCGATTACCGACGACAGCAATGCCATTATTCGGGCCATTGCGCTCAACCTGGAAGAGGATAACGTCGGTGCGATCATTCTAGGTCCTGATACGAAGATTCGCGAAGGCACCACGGTTCGCCGAACAGGAAAGATCATCGAAGTACCAGTTGGCGAAGCAATGCTGGGACGTGTTATCAGCGCAGTTGGTGATCCGCTGGATGGCAAAGGCCCGATCATTACCGATCAGTTCGCCTACCTCGAAACTCGCGCGCCCGGCGTTATCGACCGCCAGCCCGTGAAAGAGCCGCTTCAGACTGGTCTGAAAGCAGTCGATGCTCTTGTACCGATTGGGCGCGGTCAGCGTGAACTCATTATTGGCGACCGAGGTATCGGAAAAACTGCCATCGCGCTCGACACAATCATCAATCAAAAAGGCGGCGATGTAATCTGTATCTACGTCGCTATCGGACAAAAAGCCTCTACTGTTGGAAACGTACAGCGCGCTCTTGCGGAAGCCGGCGCGATGGACTACACGATCATTGTGGCAGCAACGGCCTCCGACCCTGCTCCTATGCAGTATATCGCACCGTATACCGGCGCCACACTGGGTGAATATTTCCGAGATAAAGGCGGCCATGCGCTCGTTATCTACGATGACCTTTCCAAACATGCAGTTGCTTATCGCCAGGTATCTCTGCTTCTGCGCCGTCCGCCAGGCCGCGAAGCTTATCCTGGAGACGTTTTCTATATCCACTCCCGACTGCTGGAGCGTGCAGCCAAACTCCGCGAAGACTATATCATCGTGCGCAAAGATGCAGATGGCGCCACAAAAGAGAGTGTTGTTAACGGAGAAGTGTTCCAGGGCGGCGAAGGCAGAGACCATGCCAAAACCGTGCTTGCCGGCCTTCCCAATGCTGCCGAATTAGAAATAAGGAAACTTCCTGGCACTGGCGGAAGCCTTACCGCACTGCCGATCATTGAAACCCAGGCCTCCGACGTTTCGGCATATATCCCTACCAACGTCATCTCAATTACCGATGGGCAGATCTTCCTGGAGCCGGACTTCTTCTACTCCGGTGTCCGCCCTGCCATTAACGTAGGTATTTCTGTATCTCGTGTAGGACGGTCTGCACAGGTCAACGCAATGAAAAAGGTCGCAGGTAAGATGCGGCTCGATCTGGCACAGTATCGCGAAGTCCAGGCATTCTCTCAGTTCGCTTCCGACCTGGATAAGGCAACACGTGATCAGTTGGATCGCGGTGCACGACTTGTTGAAATTCTTAAACAGCCGCAGTATCTCCCGATGTCGGTGGAAAAGCAAGTCACCATCATTTACGCAGGCTATAACGGCTACCTGGATGATGTTGCTGTGAAGGATATTCGTAAGTGGGAGGATCAGTTCCACCCGTTCATGGCGGAAAACTATCCGGACGTTATGGAGAAGATCGGCCGAACGAAAGATATTGACTCGGATACTGAAGCCGCGCTTGGTAAAGCTATCACTGCATTCAAAGCCCAGTTTGTACCTTAGATTATTTCTCGACGAACCATGCTATAAAATCCCTTCAGCCAATCTATTGGCGGAAGGGATTTTTTTGTTTAAGTAGTTGCATTGATTCTTGAAAGTGCACTGCTTTTCATGGAAATGGTATATTTGATGTATGCGAAGTGGATGCATTGCTTGAACGGACATACAATGCATCTCCCACTTATTAGTTTTCATCGCGCGATCAATTACATTGAAATGGGTTGCTCTGGTATAAAAAATTATTGCTGCTGCCTCAAAGACAGGAGCAATAATTTGTTCAAGTTTGGTTATTTTAAAGCGGATTATTCCGCAGCCGGGTACCTTGCGGGCAAGTTTGTCCGTACTGGTGAATTCGAAATCTGACTGCTTTTGGTAGAGCAGTTACCTCTCCTGAGAACAAAATCGCAATTCATAACTCAACTTTGATCGACTCTTTATTACAACGCAAGTAACGCATCTGTATTGATTGAAACACAATAAGCGATAAACTTATATCTGAAATGGTGTGGTGGGTACGGTCTTGATGCCGCCAGAACTGCTCTTAATGGTGACATTTACTGGATCAATAGGAACATAGCCCATGACTGTTCCACCATATCTGCTGCCTCCCCCGTTTTGCACTTCACCAAGAAGTTGGCCCGAAGGTGTGTAGGCATAGAGGTGTGCGGTAGAATCGGAACTGCTTGCCTTGATCAACATCTCACCACCAGCATTCCAGTAGCACTTTGAAACTTTTATCGTATCTACTTTCTTTACAGTACCTCCACTTGGTTTTGCTAGTGCCATTATCGATAAGGACATAATCGCAACTATACAAGCCACGAATCCTGCAAATTTCAACACTTTATTCATATTAACTACTCCCCTATCTGCCCAATTGCAGAAAATATAAGATAGCACAGACTTTCTATAAGAGTGCTTCACCAGTATTAGTCGAGAGAAAATAAAATAAAGTTGGGAATTTATTATTTTAAACACGGAAACTGTAATATTTGAGCCTGATTGCTTTTTGTACGATAGAATAGAGCTCTGCTATTATGTTAGAGGAAATAACGGAGGACGGTAACTAATCATCGTCCCCAATTTTCGCAACATCAACAACCGGTAATCCGTTCCTGTGAAAAGCAGCGCGCCTGGTCACTGTAGGGTAGGGCGTATTAGCGCCTTTCATAGTATGCCAGAGTATTCTATTGAGCTGGTCGACCTGCGCCATGGTAAGATGATCCACATCGCTGAAATCCATCTTCCTCGACTCTTTCGCGCCAAGAGCGTTCGGTTTATTATGGGCCATAACGTCAATGCGGGCAGGAAGGGCTTTATACGGAGTTAAATCGGGCTTCAATTTGAATGATTTATACATAGGAGTTGCCGCGGCATCGTATTGGCTCATTGGAGGCAGCCCAAGAATGAGTTCCATAGAACGCAGCATTGAGGAAGTGGTGTAGAAAGTGCTGTCGACTTTCCGGATGCGTGTATAGGGCGAGATCACCAGCGCCTCTGTTCGGTGGGCATCCACATGGTCCGCTCCATCCTGGGCATCGTCCTGAATGATGAAAATAGCCATCTGTTTCCAGTATGGACTGTGAGAACATGCCTCGACGATTTTACCAACCCCCAAATCGTTGGAAGCAAGACAAGCCTGTGGGGTGAACGTATCGGGCGAGGTGCCTCGCGTGTGGTCTTCGCGCAGAGACATGATCATGAAATCGGGCAGATTGTGGTTTTTCTCGTAACCTTTCAGATCTGCCGCGAACATCTCCGCATTCTCAAAATCCCGTTTCTGGTTCAGCACCTTTTCCCAGGCAGGCGGCATATGTTTGTGCGTGTTGGTGGTAGTCCAGGTGTAGTAATAAGAGGCATATGTTTTACCCATACGCTCCACCACATCCCAGATTCTTCCCACCGGCGGGTAGAGATCTAGATCAGAAAGAACCCAGGGATCTTTGTCTGAGTAGTCGAGCATCCAGGAACGTTCTCCGATATCCGTATTATAGGCGGCGGTACTCCATGGGTGTCCACTGCCAGATACATCGCCGTTACAGTAGATGTTATCCAGAAGTACATACTGCTTTGCGAGCGCATGGATATTCGGCGTGATTTTTTCACCAAAAATCGTTAGATTTGGGTCCCCGTTTCCCTCTTTGATATCTCCCATCACCTGATCATAAGTGCGGTTCTCTTTGATAATGTAGAGCACGTGCTTTATAGGCGATGGATCTCCCAGGCGGGATGGAATGGGATTCGATCCGCGTTTTGGCGCCTTCAATGGACGAACGATCAGTGCATCGCGGTAAGGTGTATTTGCCATCACCTGCCGAGTGTAAGCAGCCAGTTTAGCCTCTGTCGGAATTGGAATTCTAGTCACAATTCCAAAAAGTAAGGTGGGCCCATAGATATATCCCCGACTGGAGGATGGCATTCCCGGTTTAGGCGTACCTCCATTCGGTCCAAACCCCATTCCTTTCCCCGTATTTAAAAAGAGATGTGTTCCATCACGCGAGACAGCCACCGAGGTAGGGTACCAGCCGGTAGGAATAAACCCGCGCACAATACTTCTGCCCTGTGTGGAAATATCGACTACGCCTACATCGTTATTATCTGAGTTGGCAACATAAAGACTTTTGCCATCGGGCGATACTGCCATCGCATTTGGTGTCGCGGTAGCGGGTGATTTGGGCGTCAGAGAGAGCGAGATACGTTCTCGAGCTTCGCCGCTTGCAGGATCGATGACCAGCACCGAACTGCTGCTTCCGCAGCTAACGAATATCCTGCCGTCTTTATTGATGAGAATATCGTTCGGATGTTTTTCGGTAGAGATGGTTTTAACGGTGCTGAGGTCATCGGTATCTAGAGACACTATCGATTTCAGGGCACTCTGCGTGACATAGAGCCGAGATTCATCTGAGGAAAGCCTGATGCAATAGGGATGGGCATTCTTTGCGAGCTTGGTCTTTCGGATAATGCTCCCGCTGCGTGTACTAATTGCATAGATAGTATCCGTAGCGAAGTTTGCAGAAAAGAGTGTTCCACCATTACGAGAGAGCGCCAGACCGGATAGGAACGACTGTCCGTGGGATTTATCGGGCATGGCGGCGAGATCGGGAATATCGATCGGACTGTCGGGATGGAATTCTCCAGACGCAGCTTTGGAGTAGACGAATATCTTCGGTATACCTCCGCCGCAAGCATAAATTTTAGAACTATCCTGCGACCACGCCAATCCGTTCCAGGCATGCTGCTGCGGGAAATCCTGGCTGACTTTTCCAGTTTTTGTACTGATAAGATAGAGATGGTGCGGATTATAACCAGCGCTTGTAACGGCGAGTAGCTCGCCATTGGGAGAAAGCGCACATCCGATCAGCATTTCGCCAACTCGAACTCCCTCCCCAGCTGGTGACAGTTTCCAGCCGTTATGGAGCAGATTGGGATGGGCTTTCGATAGCGGATGAACGACTTGAGAATTTATGGATTGAAACGGCAATGCGCTGAAAACCATACCTACTGAAATACCTATTAGGGAACGCATAAATCGCACGAGAAACTCCTTATCAGAAAAATTTATAAGTGAAACTCTTAATCTATTAAGATAGGTCGGCAACCAGGGCGTTCTTACCAAATATTTTGGGATAGGTTTGATTTGGATTATTTTTAGAACGAGTTGCGCCGTCCATACAGCAAAAAGTGAACGCGCGCCTCGGAACATCGATGGTGTTCACTCCGGAACGGTGCAGCATCCAGTTGTGCAGCAGAATGGCCTCCCCTGGTTTCGCTTCCAGATAGATACTGTTTTCATCCTTTGCAAACTCAGCTTCTTGTTCACTGGTGATGGTATGGCCGTGTTCTGAAAATAGTCCCAGTTTATGGCTGCCCGGAATCACCTGCATACATCCGTTTGCGATAGACGCTTCATCCAATGCAGTCCACACGGTAATAAGCGGATTCCTATCCAGACCCCACTGCGTTCCTCCGTCCTGATGATAGGGAAGAATGGTGCCGCGATGCGCCGGTTTATTCATAAACATAGCACGGTATATCGTGACATCTTCTCCGTAGACCCTTCGCGTGATCGACCGGAACAGCGGGTTCTGCATATAATTCAGAAAGAGAGGGTCGAGTTCAAGCTGTTCAATTTTCCGGTAGTTGAGTGTAGCTTCTGCCCACTCTCCGCCAGCCCCAACATCTCCATAGCTGCCGGTTTCGCTGTCCGGCTGAAAATACATTCCCGGGTAGCGCACCCTGCCCATCATAATGTCGTCCATGCGAGTCTGCAGCGCTGCCAGCTCTTTATCGCTCGCTGGCTGCCCAAGCCTCAAATAACCATGCTCTTCAAATACCGCCCAATCACCATCGGTCAGCATCGACGCCTCCATTTCAACGAATTCCACTCATTCTAAAAATGACTGCCCTCATCCCCCGACCCCTTCTCCCAAAAACAGGAGAATAACTTTTGCCCTCATCCCCCGACCCCTTCTCCCAAAAACAGGAGAAGGGGAGACATAGACATAGGTTTTCCTAGATTCGCTGCCCTTTCAACATCATCGATATACAAATCATCTCCGATATGAGAGTGAAAGCCATTAATTTGAATCTCCCCTTCTCCTGTTTTTGGGAGAAGGGGTCGGGGGATGAGGGCTCAATTTATGTTTGACTGATTACTTTTGTAATTACCTCAAATAATCCAAATTGTATAATATACTTATAGTATGGAACAAATCTCCTCACAATCGGAAGATATAGAGCTGACAGTAGCCAGACTCATTGCAGAAACACGAAGTTTTTTGCCATGGAAACGAAAACATGCCGAACGAGTATTGTTAGAACGTAAGGATGAGTTTTTCGAACCATTGTTAAGCCTCTTTGAAGATGAGCTTCGTAAAAATAAAGATCGCAGCAGTCGAAATTCATTGAATGAAATACTATATTCTGGATTAGGACTTATAATATCTATCACTATTTATTTATTATTTCTTAAAAATCAATTTATCACGTCCTTGATATATGTTGGCGTGTGTATTGGAATTGATATTTATATGAAGCGTCGAAAAAATCTCAATCTGCTCGGCAGTCAGCTAGCAAAATATAGTGATCCGCGCATGCTCGGCCCTATGATTGAAGTATTTGCTTGGGATTATCGGATAGCGTTCTTAGAGATTCTTAATAGCCGATCTATTTACGAATCTGCATTGATCTCCGCGTTACAAGCTGTGAGAAATGAAAATGATGTCCAATTAACACCTAATCAAATTCATCTCTTAAATAGTGCAGTTCATGTGAATAAATTGTCGCTGAGTACTGCAATCTTGAACGCATTGCGATTCACTGGTAATACTGAGTCTCTGGTCTGGTTACGACGCCTATCGAAATCAAGGATCATAATCGGCCACAAAGAGATACCAGGAATAGCTCGGGAGTGCCTCCCCGCCTTGGAAGCCAGAGTGCTAAATTTAAGCAACTCCGAAACGCTGCTTAGACCATCTTCCGCGGAAGATATTGGAAGGGATGTGCTGTTGCGACCCGTTTTGAATTCTGGCGAATCAGCTTCGGACGAACTGCTGCGAGCTTCCTCTGCCGAATGAAAGCAAACTCGGATCGGGCATCACCCCGGCATAATATGATATACTAATTCCGGGAAGAGAGGCTCTCTTCCTCCACCGAAGGAGGGTGAGTAATAATATGCCTAGATATCCGGACGAACCAGAAATAATCCTGCAGGACGGTTCCGGAATGCGGTTCCCCAAACTTGGCCGCAACCACTACATTCTGATAGGTCTTTTCCTCCTATTCCTCGCTGTTCATAACGCCGTACCGCTCTATACCGACTGGCTCTGGTTTAAAGAGGTCGGCTTTCGCAGCATCTTCACCACAACCATCATCGCAAAACTGGAGATGTTCTCAATCTTCGGAATTGGTTTTTTTATAATATTCT
>JBBRDM010000003.1:0-68587 GCA_038203935.1 Chthonomonadales bacterium | reverse complement strand
ATTCCAAACCATTCGTCTAGTTTGCTCCAATCAATACTGGTATACTGAAAAATTATAGTAATGGCGAGACAAAATATAGTACTTGCAGATACTCCACGCTTCAGCCATCGCCATCCAAATCTATGAGGCTTACGAGCATTGAGCGCGGTTTCTATTTGGAAGGATAGTTTTTCGGAAATTTCTGTTTTTTGAGATTCTGAATATTTTGCATTTCGAATTAACCAGTTAGCAACTATGTTTTCTTTCTTCCTCCAGCGAGATCGATTTACGAACGCTTGAAGGATACACGTTACATCATCGATGAATATGTTTGGATCAGCCATCACCAATTCAGTAATTATTCGCAAAGGATGATCGTCCTTAAACGTTCGGCTTACCTCATCTATATATTCTTTTTCTCCCCAATCCATAACGCTGTCTTTCTTGAAACGAACTTGTGCCTTCCAATCTATGTTACCTGGAACTGTTCACAATATCTCGGATTCTCGATTCTAACTCAGCGGCTCTTTTCTCTGCTTCATATATCGATAAACCTTTTGCCATCCCGAGACGTTTGTGGCCGATATCGTTCAGCCAGGCATCCGTAAGCAGATGCTGTCTTTCGATAACAAGGTTGGTTATCTCTCTCAACCTGCCTTCATCCGTTGCTGCGCTTTCTTCAGGAGATACCAGATATTTTATTGAATTGGCTGGCGCGCCCCAACTCTTGAGAACCTCGATTGCGATTATTTTATGCCCCTGATCATTGAGATGAACTCCATCGCCTGCAAACACAAAATCTGGATTCTTTGCGCGCTGTTCTAGAAGGGCTGTCTTTAACGGCGTGTGAATATCGGTGACTTTCCAGCCCTTTTTTCTCTGGTCGAGCAGCCAATTCCCATACTTTTCCAGCACCAGATCATAATCGACATATGTGTGCCCGGAAGGATAAGATGCCTGGCCAGCCGGATAGGTGTCCTTTCGAATGGGAAACGAGTCAAAAACAGGCGGAGTCAGAACCCATAATTTCGCTCCGGACTGTTTCACTTTATCTGCGAGTAGGTGAATGCCTTCTTTGTATTTCGCAAAACGCCCGGCATCGAGAGGAGCATAGATTCCATCATTCATCCCATAGCAGGCAACTACCAGATCGGGCTTTACCTTCGCAAGGGCTCTATCCAGCCGTTCGTGCAGATCAGGACGCGGAAATGCGCCGCCTGCATGATTGATCTCCGAAAGTCCTGAGACTGTCTCGCTCGGAAGCCCGGAGTTGATCAGCTCGTAATGATGATTCGGGCTATGCATAAAGAGATAAGCGTCGATCAGATCGACATAGCCGCCTGCGTAGGTAATGCTGTCCCCAAGGAACAGGATGCGCTTCACATTACGGAGGGGTTTCAACTCCACTTCGGTTTTGCTTTTATCCGCTGCGATACCAGTTGCTGAAGCAATCGTTCCTGTTCCAACTATCAATACTCCGAATAAAAGATGAATTACTGACTTTATATTCACAAATCACTCCTGTCCAAATAAGATTAAATTCCTGAAGTCTGCCCGCCGTCGACCGCCCATGCCTGCCCGGTTACGTAGCTTCCCGCTTCTGAGGCGAGAAACACTACTGCATTCGCGAGTTCTTCCGGACGTCCAAGGCGGCCCAACGGGATTTTCGTCTCGGCTTGTTTTCGCGCTTCCGCCATTGTGATTCCGGAAGCCTGTGCGTTGCGTTCGTGAAGATGTTTCAAACGGTCCGTATCGAAACTGCCGGGCGCGATGCTGTTGACGGTGATGCCGTAGGGCGCAAACTCCTGCGAGAGCGTTTTAAGCAGCCCTAGAACCCCGGCCCGAATCGTGTTCGACAACAGCAAACCGGGGATCGGCTGCCGGGCTGAAGTGGATGTAATAACCACTATTCTTCCCCAGCCCGCCGATTTCATATGAGGCAGCGCCTCCCGCACCATATTCACTGTGGAATAGAGAGTGCTGTCTATTGCAGAACTCCACTGCTCTTCCGTCAGATTTTCAAAAGTTCCAGCTGGAGGACCGCCGCTATTGGGAATAACAATGTGCAGCCCGCTAAAATGTGATACGGTTTGTGCTACGGCATTTTTGATATCCTCCGCCTTAGTCACATCACAGACTAGAGGCAGTGCATCTATCCCTGTCTCCGCTTTGATTTTATCTGCAGCAGCACGAATCTCTGCTTCATTTCGAGAACAGATTGCTACGGAAGCCCCCTCTTTTGAAAGTCCGAGCGCTGTGGCGTATCCGAGTCCTTTGCTCGCAGCCGCAACCAGTGCCACTTTTCCTTTAAGTCCAAAATTCATGCTTTCCTCCACACATAATTCCAAAAAGAATCCCATTTTCAATGATATCTAATTTAACCATCGAATGCAGGAATACATGCATCAAAAAATGGTTTTACTAGCAAGACTCGCAGCCAATAGTGTAAAATGAGTGTACTAGTCTTCTCGACATCCAGGAGTTTCAAATGTCTTTTTTCCGTGCGTCCAATATAAAAATCTTCGCAATGCTATCCTGCATGGCCATAGTTGCTGCCGCACATGCGAAGCCGATTTCTCCACTACAGGAAAACAGTGCTTCATCCTCTAACGAACAAAAAATGAAGCTGCAATACTATGCGTATGATAAAGAACTGCCACTCAATGCAATCATTAAGCCGCTCGATACGAAATCAGCCAGAACTCGATACAGTCTTAGTTTTGACAGCATCCACGATCAGCGAGTGACGGCGATTCTCGCTATTCCCAATAACTTCTCAAAACCGTTTCCTTCTGTCATTCTAGTGCATGGATCGGGAGGGGATAAAGATACGTCGTACATTCAGTGGTCGAGTGATGCGTTAACTGCAGTAGGATATGCGACGCTTTCCATAGATACACAGTACCACGGAGATCGAGAGCGCAAGGGACGCACAGGTGAGATCCACATGCCCGATTCCTACACCATGCGAGATGCCTGGATTCAAAGCGTGGTAGATATTCGCAGGTGTGTCGACTATCTCCAACTGCGTCCCGATATGGACAGGAACAAAATAGGATATTTAGGGTTCAGCCAGGGGGGAATGCTCGGATCTGTTGCCTGCGGCATTGAGGATAGAATCAGCTGCGCCTGTCTTGCTGTTCCAGGAGGCGGACTGGCTAATCTGGTAAGAAATATAGATAAATATCCGGTACTCAAGGCGCATTGGCCTGTTAAAGTCACTCCCGAAATACTTGCGAAAGTAGATGAAATCAGTAACATTACGGATCCTGCAAACTACATAGGAATGATCAATCCCCGTCCCTTCTTAATTATAGTAGCCAAACATGATGAGATCATCCCTCCAGAATCATCGGCGATTCTCATTAATGCAGCACATGCAAGGGAATCAGATCAAGTCATTCGTATCGAATCAGGCCACGTGCTCAATCCCATAGCCATATTTAATGTAAGAGACTTCTTCGTGAAGAATTTTGGGAAAAGCATGAGAGCCATCGCAGGCAAATAGACCTCTTCTGGTCAGAAATAATTTTAAACCCACGAAAACATTCCACTGTTTTCATGGGTTTAAAATTAATTTTTTCGGGGCATTATAAAACTTCTTGATGCGGCCATTCGGAATAATGTGCTGGATATAGAATCAAGTTTATGCGATAAGCGGTTCCAGCTGATCCATTCTCAATTCCTTGTCGGATTGTACGGATTTTGCAGGAAGATGTCCTTCTGCGACCAGTACTGCATTTAGTGCCGCCAGCGAAACCTCTACTTGAGCTGCATTTGGTTCGCGAGTCGTAAGATATTGCGACCACATACCCGGCGCTAGAACCGCAGAAACGATTGGGTTACGCCTGTACTTGCCTGCAAATTTAATAATCTCATAGGCAATTCCAGCTACAAAGGGAATTACTGCCAGATGAAGCAGAAACCGAAAAATTACAAATGCCGGCCTCGGCAGTAACGCAAAGACTATCAAGTTGATCACAAGCACTATGAAAATAAAGCTGGTTCCACAGCGAGGATGTATCCGCGATGCTTTGAGCGACTGCTCTGGGGTAAGTGGTAAACCCGCTTCCAGCGTATTTATTGCTTTGTGCTCTGCTCCATGATACATAAAAACCTGTTTCACCTGCGACATCATGGAAATCGCCCCGATGTATCCAAAAAATATAGCCATTCGAATCAGGCCGTCGAAAATATTAAGTTTTAAATCGTGGCTTTTGTTGAGTGCGCCAGTATATCCGAGGTGCTGCAGCAGGCCCGTGATAGCGGTGGGGAGCAGTACGAACAGCGCTATTCCAAAAACGAAACTAAAAGCAATAGTTCCGCCAATGGCAATATCATTAATTTTGCTCTGCCTGGAGGAGGTAACAGGAACGGTAGTGGGCACTCCATTTACGATGGAAGCAGCAGTGCCAAGCATTTCTTCTCTCATCTTCTCAGCTTGCGTGAAATGATCGGCATCTGTGAGTGAGATTTTGCCTTCTTCCAGTTTGGACTGCTGTTCTGCCTCCATCTGCACGTTGGAGGCAAAAGCCAACGCTCGTGTGCCCAGCGCCATCGCATCGATCAGGGCGAGAGACCCGCGAAGAAATGGTTTATTCAGCCATTTGAGTTTCCCCATAATGCTTTTATCCACTTCTTCACACTGAACCACAATGTCGCCATCAGGCTTTCGACACGCCACTGCAAAATATCGTGGACTGCGCATCATCACGCCCTCAATAACAGCCTGACCACCATACTGCAATATTTCTGTGCTGGAAGGACCTGTCTTTTGCTCCACACCACTCTCTTTGCTCACCAGATGCCTCCCCTACTCCCAACATAATTCCCAATACTTAATTTAACTTATATATTTGCCCTAAAGTTCCAAAACCAGAGGGCAACATGAGAACTGAACCTAGATTTAATAAATTTCAGATGCCTGCTAGGACAGCATGGGAGGATCGAACCCTTTTAGTGCATCCACCAATTCCTGAACAGATGCTGCAGATTTCTGGAGTGCACTGTTCTCGTTTGGGGTCAGTGCGATTCTTACAATCTCTTCGACACCTTTAGCTCCAAGACGTGCAGGAAGACCGAGATAAAGTCCGCTCACTCCGTATTTGCCTGAATTATCTCCAGTAAACACGGCGCAGGGAAGAATTCGTTTCCGGTCATTTAGTACCGAGTCGATCATCTGAGCAAGCGCTGCAGAGGGAGCATAGAATGCACTGCCGGTTTTGAGCAGGGCAACGATCTCTCCTCCGCCTTTACGCGCACGCTCTACAATCGCCTCAAGGCGTTCTGCAGGAATCAGGGAACTCACTGGAATACCGCCCACGTTCGTGCTCCCGACTAACGGAACCATATCATCCCCATGTCCACCCAGCACATAGGCATTTACATCGGCTACGCTGACGTTCAATTCCATAGCGATAAAGGCGCTGAATCGTGCCGTATCCAGAATACCTGCCTGCCCGAATACACGCTCCGGTGGGAATCCGCTCTCCTGAAGGGCAATATGGCACATCGCATCGAGTGGATTTGTGAGCAGCATGAGAATTGAGTTCGGGGATTTGGCGACGACGTTTCTGGTGACATCACGCACAATGCCTGCATTGATCTTAAGCAAGTCGTCTCGGCTCATGCCAGGTTTTCTGGGCAGTCCGCTCGTGATAACGACGATATCACTATCTGCTGTCTCATCCCAGCCATTGGTGCCAGTAATTTTAGCGTCTGAACCAATAATCGGCATTGCTTCCATCAGGTCGAGCGCTTTGCCCTGCGGCATGCCTTCCACGATATCAAACAGTACGATATCTACATCGCCTCTTTGTGCAAGCCAGTGTGCCAGAGTAGCGCCAGTCTGGCCAGCTCCAACAATTGTAATCTTCTTTCGCATCATAACCTCTTCAAAATGTTAAAATTTTAAAATTCGCAGGCCCATGCCACGTCCCCTGATTCCCTACTACGACGCATTAAATCAGGTTAACAGCCCTCATCCCCCTGACCCCCTTCTCCCAAAAACAGGAGAAGGGGGAATTTAAATTACTACTTTTACCTTGCTTTCTGCTCGTTCCTCCCGGGAGATTTAACCTCACACCAGCCCTCTCCCAGATACTCGTTCCTCGCGGGAGAGGGAGTAGATTCACCCTGTCATAACTCTCTCCCAAAATGAGGAGAAGGGGGATTCACCTCACTGGAACGCGTCTATTAATCGACTAACGACGGAGAATTTTACTCAGAGACTCCTACGTTCCTTGCCGGAAACGGGCGGATACTTACTCTAGACTCTCCCCTTCACAAATGCAAGCTGCGTGCAGCCGCAGGGCCATGAGTTAATCTGGGATGCTGGTAATTAACTGGTACTCAGCTAATCGTATAAATCTTACTGCATTTTTCGAATAATCGCGTCTGCAAATTCGGCTGTTCCTACTGCCGTAGGGTCGTTACGGTCTGCCTTCATGTCGTAGGTAACGTCTTCGCCCTCTTCGATAAGAGCGCCAACTGCTTTCTCCAGCTTATCGGCCGCTTCGAACTCTTTGAGATGGCGCAGCATGAGCATTCCGGAGAGAATCAATGCAGTGGGGTTTACTTTGTTCTGGCCTTTGTACTTCGGAGCGGAACCATGCGTCGGTTCGAAAAGCGCGATTCCATCACCGATATTTGCTCCCGGCGCAACTCCCAGTCCGCCCACCAGACCTGCGCAGAGATCGGAGAGAATATCACCGTACAGGTTCGGAAGCACGAGCACATCGTAGAGTTCCGGCTTCTGGACTAGCTGCATGCACATGTTATCGACCAGAACTTCCTGATATTCGATCTCAGGATACTCTTTTGCCACTTTGGCACCGACCCGGAAGAAGAGACCGTCGGTATACTTCATGATGTTGGCTTTGGCGACAGCGCTGACTTTTTTGCGGCCATTCTCACGTGCATAGTCGAAGGCATATTTAATGATTCGGCGTGATCCCACGGCAGACATTGGTTTAATCGAGATTGCGGAATGCGGTTTGATTTTCCCAGACGACATCGCAATGATGTTATTGGCTTCTTCGGTATCGACATCGTACTCAACGCCGGCATACAGGTCTTCTGTGTTTTCGCGAACTATAACTAGATCGACATCCTGATATTTGGATCGAATTCCGGGATAGTATTTGCAGGGACGGAGACACGCGTAAAGATCAAGCTCTTTGCGAAGCGCCACATTTACAGAGCGAAATCCGGAACCGATAGGAGTTGTGATCGGCCCCTTTAGAGCCACTTTATTCTTCCGGACGCTATCTAGAACGGAGGGGGGCAGCGGAGTGCCCGCGGTCTCCATGATATCGACACCTGCTTCCTGAATATCCCAATTAAACTGAACTCCCGTGCCTTCAAGGACTCGCTTTGCCGCTGCTACAAGCTCCGGACCGGTTCCATCTCCACGAATAAGTGTTACATTATGTACCAAAGAATTCTCTCCTCAATATGTTTCCCAGCCTGCTCCGCGTTGAGTATTTTAGCGAAGCATGATTTACAAACACCCTGGTTATACTTTAGATATTACACCTCCAGGCAGGTGAATTCCTGCAAACACTCGAACTGTATTTTGAAATGAATAGAACGTCATTGAAGGCTGAGAGTTCTGCGTGAGGGTAGTTATTTTCTGAATCAGGCTATATAATAGATATGGTGATTGTCTGAACTATGATTTATCGGTTTAAATGATGGAGTATGATTGGTGAAGGCAATTTTAGCAGATACTGCAGCCATACGATCGATCTAATGATCTCAATTCAGATTTGGCTGTAGCGTGAAAAATAATCACTGTAAATCATTTAATCCGATAAATCATAGTTCAGACAATCAGGTTATAGAATTGCTTTTCGCTTAAGTGAGATAGAACTAGATTATGAAAAATCGTTTCCTGAATAAATCTCCACGATCTTCAGCAAGTACAGTAGACGAGATCGATAATATCATCAGATGCTTTCGAGTGATCACCCCATGGAATGTGAAAAAACGTGAAATAGCCGCAGATAAACTGAGCAGTTTAGAATTAACTGTTGAAGATAAACTCTATTTACTAAGCAAAATTAAAAGGATTTACAAAAAGTGCGTTGCGAAAACTGAACTAACAAGATTACTCCTACAGTTTTTTAAAATTATATTTCCTGGAACCATAGTGCTCTTGTCACAATATATATATAAGCGATATTATTCGGATGACAGCTTCGACGTATATGATATTTTATACAGTCCAATCGTTTTAGCGATAGAGTATGCGTTCATCAGCTTTTTTATGCTGCCTTTCACCTTGGTCGCAAGTTTCTATATAGAAGAGGTAAAAGCTGAGTGCATGCAGCAAATTTTGTATTCACTCAGAAAAATCGCAACATACGAATACACTGAATTACTAGCTGAATCGGCTACTAAAAAGGTTTTACGTGAATATGCACTCCCAGCACTCTCTTTGTCCCTCGAGTCTGGACTTCAAAATCACATTTCTCTCGATACAAGTACGCTCCTGAATTTATGCGACGTAGTGGACTACGCGGAAGTACAGACCTCACAGTTGATACTAATGCTTCTCAGTCAATCTGATAATCTGAACGTTCTTACACAAGTTCGGAATTTGGTATCACAAGGCACTTCGCTCAGGATCAGGCAGCAAGCCCAGGAAGCTGTAGAAAGAATACTCACAAATCGAAAACTGAGTGACAATCGACTTCAACTTCTGCGCCCAAGTATAGATTCACGCTCATCATCTGACGAACTGCTGCGAGCCCATACCAGTTCAGAAGCCATCCATCCGGAAACTCTTCTCAGGCCGGTGGAATAGATTGCACAGAAAAATATTTTCAAAAAATAGTAATTTCCTCTTTACAATAATAATTAAACAGTGGTAAAATAAAAACATAGAATTTATTCTGGAAGACAGAAACAAGGGACTGATATAAATGCAGCCCGGTGATTTTGTAGGCCAGCATCTGCGCACAGCCGCCCGTAAAAGGCGATATCTGATGCCGAGATGCTGGCTTTAATTTTTAGTCAGGATCGAAGTGAATCGGCCAACGAAAGGCACAATTGAATCGGAGATCGCAAACGCTGTAGTTAAGTTTCAGCGCGAACAGCAGGGTCGCGGACCATCCGATGTTCGGGCACACCTCGTGGGTGATCTCGTTTTGGTTCGATGCTCCGGCATATTCACACTTACGGAAGCACATCTCGCAGCCACTGATGAAGGGCGAAAACTGATCAAAAGCGCCCGACAGGAGCTCAGAACTATCAACCACTCAGAAATTGAAAGTACGGTCGCTTCCATCGTGGAATGTGCTGTGGTGAGAAGTTACTGCGATATTAACGTATCAGCAGCCGAACAGATGGAGGTCTACGTTTTAGAAATAGATCTGGAGAAACGGCTCCTACGGCAGGAACTAGACCAGCTCAGTGGTCTGACATCGAAACGCGGAACATAATAACCAGCAGTTTCGTAGTTTGAATGGGATAACATTTTAATAATTTTCCGGTTGCCACGGTCGAGGGATATACTCGCGAGAGTCTATTCAGTTACAGAGGAGGCCAGAAGTTCGCAGCAAACATCTGAACGATATGTTCAGAACTGTCTGCGCAGCTTCCGGCCTCCTTTTTTGCTTACGGGCCGAGGCGTGGGAAGAGAATATGAGAGGAAAAAACTATGATGGACGCACTGTGTATCGCAATTGCGATCGGTTTTTTTATTCTGAGCGCCGCCTATGTTCGCGGCTGCGACAAACTATGAGGAGATTTCTGATGATCGACTATATCTGGACCGGGCTTGCAGCGGCCGCACTGCTGATCTATTTGCTCTGTGCGCTTTTGAAGCCAGAGCGGTTCTAGGAGGAATGCTGAGATGACAACCAATGGAATCGCGCAGATACTGGTCTTTTTCCTGGTGATTCTGCTGCTTACCAAGCCGATAGGCGCCTATATGGCGCGAGTTTTTGAAGGAGAAAAAACACTTCTCACACCACTATTCAAACCAGTCGAACGGCTCTTCTACAAACTCTTTGGAGTAAAGGAAGAGGACGATATGAAGTGGACGGCATATGCATTCTCCATGCTGCTGTTTAGTCTGGTGGGAGTGGTCTTCACATATATTCTGCTGCGCTTTCAGGGACATCTGCCCTTCAATCCTAAGGGGTTCACCGGCAAGGATATGACGCCCGACCTGGCATTCAATACGGCCATTTCTTTCGCTACGAATACGAACTGGCAGTCTTATGTTCCTGAAGGGACGGTAAGCTATTTTTCGAATATGGTTGCGCTGGCCATTCATAACTGGATGTCGGCAGCTACCGGCATTGTGATTGCAATCGCTCTAGTTCGAGGGTTTGCGCGCAGATCCGCGACCGGAATCGGAAACTTCTGGGTAGATATGACTCGCTGCACTCTCTATATACTATTGCCTTTGTGTCTCATATACTCTCTGTTTCTAATTCAGCAGGGAGTGCCGCAGAATTTTAGCGGATATACCGATGTAAAAACAATCGAGGGCGCTTCTCAGACTCTCGCACAAGGCCCTGTCGCCTCTCAGGAATCGATCAAGATGCTGGGTACGAACGGCGGAGGATTCTTCAATGCCAACTCCTCCCATCCTTATGAGAATCCCACCCCACTCACCAATTTCATACAAATGATTTCGATATTTTTAATTCCTGCCGGCCTCACTTATACATTCGGCAAGATGGTAAAAAATACGAAACAGGGTTGGGCGCTTTTTGCCGCAATGAGCACGATGTTCTTTATCGGAGTATTTGTCTGTTACTCTTCGGAGCAAAAAGGCAATCCAAATATAGCTGGTCTCAATGTACTCACAAAAGATACTGGCACACAGCCTGGTGGAAATATGGAGGGCAAAGAGACTCGGTTCGGAATAGTAAACTCTGCTCTCTTTGCAACAGTAACAACGGATGCATCCTGCGGCGCAGTCAACTCGATGCACGACAGCTTCACACCAATTGGCGGCATGGTACCGCTTGCAAATATCTTAACAGGTGAAGTGATATTTGGCGGAACTGGGGCTGGCCTCTGTGGGATGTTGATGTATGCTGTCATTGCAGTTTTCATTGCCGGCCTGATGGTGGGGAGAACGCCGGAATATCTGGGTAAGAAAATAGAGCAGTATGAGGTCAAGATGGCTATGCTGGCTGTTCTTATACTGGCTGCAGACATTCTCTGTTTCACTGCGCTGGGATCGAATGTGAACATAGCTCCCGGTAAAGATTCACAGACTTTTACAGATAAGCAGCAGGTCGAGGAAGCTCAATTCCTCGAAAAATCACCGCACGCAGCCTGGAACCATGTGAATAACAGCAGCCCAAGCAACTACTACGGCGCTGCCTATAACAATGTGAACAACTCGGCCGCACATGGCCTTTCAGAAATATTCTACGCCTATTCCTCTGCAACTGGCAATAACGGCTCCGCATTCGCAGGCATAACCGCGAACACACCTTACTATAATATGTCAATAGGGGTTGCGATGCTGATAGGGCGTTTCCTGATGATTATTCCGCTGCTAGCGATTGCTGGCAGCCTGGTCAAGAAAAAAATTGTACCTGAAACTGCAGGTACGTTCCCAACTGACTCGGCGACATTTGTGGTTCTGCTGATAGGTACTGTAATCATAGTAGGTGCGCTCACTTTTATACCCGCACTTTCCTTGGGGCCGATTGTTGAACACTACCAGATGCTTGGCGGAAAACTGTTCTAAACAACTCGATATTTTGAAACAGTGCTTGATGAAAGTACTGTTTTTGGAGAATACAACACATGGCAATCGAAATGCAAAGCCGGCCGGAGATACCAATTGGCTCTCCGCAGGGATATCAAAAACCTAAAAATGCTCCGAAATCACTTTTTGATGCCCAGATCGTAAAGCGGGCTATAGTAGACTCATTTAAAAAACTCGACCCGCGCCTGGTAGCTAAGAATCCTGTAATGTTCGTGGTGGAAGCAGGCAGTGCGATTACTACCTACTATTTCTTAAAGGGACTGGTCACGCACGATGGAACGGCGCTGTTTGTAGGACAGGTAGCTGTCTGGCTCTGGTTTACGGTTATTTTCGCGAACTTTGCCGAAGCAATGGCAGAAGGACGCGGGAAAGCTCAGGCAGACACTCTGAGAAAGTCGAAAAGTGAATCGGTGGCTCGTAAACTGGTGGATGGTAAAGGAGAAATAAGTGTGCCCGGTGCGCAGCTGCGAAAAGGAGATCGTGTAGTCTGCGAAGCAGGGGATACCATTCCGGGTGATGGGGATGTCGTTGAGGGAATTGCTTCCGTTGACGAATCCGCAATCACCGGCGAAAGCGCGCCTGTAATTCGAGAGAGCGGAGGGGATCGAAGCGCTGTAACTGGAGGCACCAAAGTTCTTTCGGACCGCATCGTAGTCATAATTACCTCCAACCCCGGTGAGAGCTTCATCGACAGAATGATTGCTTTGGTCGAAGGCGCTCAGCGACAAAAGACACCGAATGAGATCGCCCTCTCTATTTTACTATCGGGATTGACCATCGTATTTTTGCTCGCTGTTGTGACATTGCAGCCATTCGCCATCTATAGTGTTCGCGCTGCAGGAGCCGGACTGCCGCCAAGCATAACGGTACTGATTTCTCTACTGGTCTGCCTGATACCAACTACCATCGGAGGCCTACTATCCGCAATAGGTATAGCGGGCATGGATCGGGTAATGCAGCATAACGTTCTGGCAATGTCCGGTAAGGCTGTGGAAGCTGCAGGGGATGTCAATACGCTCCTGCTGGATAAAACAGGAACGATTACACTGGGAAATAGGCAGGCAGCGGAATTTTTACCACTGCCGGGTGTCGAAATAAATGATCTTGCAAATGCCGCTCAGCTCTCATCGCTGGCAGATGAGACTCCTGAAGGACGTTCGATCGTTGTTTTGGCAAAAGAGAAATACGGTCTCAGAGGGCGCGAGTTAAGCGACCGAGATGCAGAGTTTATTGCCTTCACTGCGCAGACTAGAATGAGCGGAGTTAACGTCAATGGGACTCAAATCAGAAAGGGCGCTTCTGCTTCTGTGGCGAACTGGGTAGCCGACCAGGGCGGACGTGTGCCTGCAGAACTTGATGAGATCGTTAATCGCATCTCATCCGCAGGCGGAACTCCTCTGGTAGTTGCAGTGAACGATAAACCGCTTGGTGTGATCTATTTGAAGGATATCGTTAAAGGAGGAATGAAGGAGCGTTTCGATCAGCTTCGCTCTATGGGAATCAAAACCGTAATGATTACCGGCGATAATCCTCTGACAGCAAAAGCTATCGCGGATGAAGCGGGCGTAGATGATTTCCTGGCTCAGGCCACTCCTGAAGATAAAATGGCGCTCATCAAAAAAGAGCAGCAGGGAGGCCGGCTGGTCGCTATGACTGGTGACGGCACTAACGATGCCCCTGCGCTGGCTCAGGCGGATGTGGGTGTCGCTATGAACACCGGTACTCAAGCAGCAAAAGAAGCCGGAAATATGGTTGACCTCGACAGCAACCCAACTAAACTTATCGAGATCGTCGAGATTGGAAAGCAGCTGCTCATGACTCGTGGGGCGCTCACCACTTTCAGCATCGCAAATGATGTAGCGAAATACTTTGCGATTATTCCCGCGATGTTCATGACTACCTACCCTGCCCTTGCCGCGCTGAACATCATGAAACTCACTAACCCAAATTCTGCAGTTCTGGCGGCAGTGATTTTCAATGCGATTATTATCATAGCGCTTATTCCGCTGGCGCTCAGAGGCGTTCCGTATAGGCCGATGGGCGCTGGAGCGGTGTTGCGGCGCAATCTATTGATCTATGGCGCAGGCGGAATACTTATTCCTTTTCCAAGTATTTGGGTTATCGACCGACTGCTGGTGATGCTGCATCTAGCTTGATTCAGTGGGAGCTGCAACTCCCGTCGGGAAAAGCAAACGTCCTTCAGACGTGTTAGAGTTCATAGCTATCTCGTCTGAAGAATGACTGTATTTGAAGCCAGAGGTTTTCGAACTCTGCATCGTGAGGAGAACAAAAATGTTAAAACAATTAAGACCATCCATAATAATGGTACTTCTGTTTGCAGTCTGCACAGGACTGGTATTTCCTGCGGTAGTTACGGGCATGGCAAAAGTAATTTTCCCTCACCAGGCGAAAGGAAGCCTGATTGAGGATGGCGGTAAAATTATAGGATCAGAACTGATTGGCCAGAATTTTACCGCGCCAGGATATTTCCATCCTCGTCCATCTGCCGCAGGCGGCGGATACGACGGATCGAGCTCGTTTGGCACAAATCTGGGGCCGACCAGTGACAAATTGATCAATGGCATTCACAAGAAAACAGCAGATGGTAAAGATGATCCGGGCAATTTTGACGGAATCAAGGACCTCTCGGCGGCTTATCGTAAGGAAAATAATCTGCCGGCAGAGACACTGTTACCATCCGACGCAGTCACCCGATCCGCCAGCGGGCTCGATCCCGAAATAAGCCCGGCAAATGCTGAACTGCAGGCGGAAAGAATTGCGACTGCACGAGGGATGGATTTAGCATCTTTGAAACAGATTGTGGCGGAGCACACCAAAGCGCGCCAGTTAGGATTTTTTGGTGAACCCCGCATAAATGTACTTCTGCTGAATATTGCGCTGGATAAATCTGCTCCGCTAAAGAAATAGTTACCTGGGCGTGATCAGAAAGTGATGGCAGTTTGCGAGAGATGACAAGAACAGGGTAAAAAGAGTTATGCGCAATATAAAATTACAGCTGCTTTTCAGTCATCTCTCGCTTGCCTTCATGATGGTAGTCGTTATGGCAGGCGCTGTCTACAATTTCATACACCTCGGACGATCTGTAGATAAGATTTTGAAGGATAACTACAAAAGCGTTATCGCTGCCCAAAATATGAAGGAAGCGCTGGAAAGGCTGGACAGCGCCGCTACCTTCCTTCTGGCTGGCCAAATCCAAAAAGCTCGGGATCAATACAAAACAAATGAACCCAGATTTATGGATGCTTATGGGTTTGAGTCGCATAATATTACGGAAAAAGGAGAACAGCTTCTTGCCGATGAGATTGGAAATGAGTATGCAATATATAAAGCCGCCCTCGAAAGACTTTTATATTCCAATCCACAGATGCCATCTGAAGAGGCTAGAAAGTTCTATTTTAATAAACTCGAACCCTCATTTATTCGTTTGAAAGAACGAGCTCAGGGAGTTTTAGATATTAACCAGGCGGCTATCGTTCGTGCTGATAGGTCTGCGATTGCGGAAGCTCGTCGCGCATCCATTTCTGGTGTTGGCGTAACGATCAGCGCGTTTTTATTAGCAATTTTCTTTGCGTTTAGAATGGTCAAAAGCTCATTACTGCCCCTTCGCAGCTTGGCGATGCAGGCGGAAGAGATTGGTGCAGGTCATTTAAACCAACGTATTGAGCTGCATAGGAGTGATGAAATAGGAGCGCTTGCAGCATCGTTCAATTCTATGGCGGAGAAGCTGCGTGAGGCCAGGAAAATTGAAGCTCAGCGACTTCAGAGAGCAGAGAGAATGTCGGATGCCGCCCTTGAGAATCTATACGATCCGGTCATCGTCACGGATGCAAAAGGGAATGTGGTGCATCTAAATCGTGCTGCGGAAGGACTGTTTGGGCCGGAAGAGCGCGCAGTCAATAGATCGATCAATGTAGTGGTTCATGATTCACGAATCGTTCAGGCTGTGGAGCGTGCGATTAGGCAGGAGCGAATATCTGCGCTGGAGGGAGAAGAAGGATTCGTGTCCATTCTGACAGGAAATGATCAGCGTGTATACCGGCTTCGCGCTGCTCCGATGCGAGATGAAGAGGGAGCATTGCTCGGCGCTACAACGGTTCTTGAGGATATGACTCATCAGCGTGAACTCGACAGGCTGAAAACAGAATTTATTGGGGTTGCTTCTCATGAATTGAGAACTCCCGTAACTTCGCTATTGCTGTCCGTGCAGCTGCTGACGGAGGAGGCTGCAGGAAAACTTACACCGGAGCAGCAGCAGCTGATCGAATCACAAAAACAGGATCTTCAGCGACTAGATAGATTGATGCGCGACTTGCTCGATATCACTCGTTTGGAAGCGGGAGTAATCCCGCCAAGGTTTGAGATCCTCTCCGTAAAAGAGCTAATAGATACGGCCGTAAAATCGGTTTCTGCCTCCGCGCAGGAGAAAAATCAGGGTCTCTCTGTGCGTATCGAGGAAAATTTACCAGCGGTTCGAGCAGATCGTGGTCAGATGTCACGCGTGATCATAAATCTTCTCAACAACGCTATCAGGCACACCCCCGAACAAGGCGAGATCAAGATTGAGGCTGACGTGAAGGAACAAGAAGTTCAAATTAAAATAATAGACAACGGAGTGGGCATACCTAGCGAATACCACAAATCAATATTCGATCGATTCGTTCAGGTCCCCGGCGCTACGCGGGGAGGCGCAGGACTGGGCCTGGCAATAGCACAGACCATAGTGCATGCTCACGGCGGTGAAATAAAAGTAGATAGTGAGCCTGGAAAGGGAAGCACCTTCACGGTTTCCGTACCGGCATCAAAGTAGAAAGGTCCCATTTAAATGGCACGCATATTAATAGTAGATGATGAGAGCAATATTCGTTTCACTGTGCGTCTAGCGCTGCAGCATGTTGGCTATGATGTAGATACTGCCTCTGATGGATTGGAGGCGCTGGATAAATTCGGTGTGGGAGATAATTTTGACCTGGTGCTGCTGGATCAAAGAATGCCTGGCATGGAAGGCCTGGAAGTATTGCGTCTGATGCGACTCCGGGATTCACGGGCAAAAATAATTATGGCTACTGCATTCGGCACCATCGATCTTGCTGTTGAGGCGATGAAATTAGGCGCTGTGGATTTTATTCGAAAGCCATTTACGGCAGAGGTATTGCGAGGTTCTGTGCAGGCTGCGCTTACCGCCAAAGCAGCAGAGAAAGCGGTAGTAAACAGCAGCGCAGGATTTACATTTGGTTCGACTACTATTAATGGCTTCCGTATCGAATTTGAATCCGGATCTTACCAGATTGATGGATCGGATTTCAAACAGTTGTTTACCATTCGAAGTCCAGATGGGAGTGTAACGGAATGCACCGTTCTGCTTCCTGCCTATTTGATGGAACTTGTAAAAGCCCATACCGAGAGAGAAGAGCTTCCTGGAGGGCCCCGGTTCTGGCAGGGGATGTGTGAGGAGGCTCTTGCGAATTATCTGTGGCAAAATGCAGATTCCCCGTCAGACAGCGTTCTTTGCGTGGAAGATTTAACCACTGGCCTGCGCAGATTTGTAGATGCAGTGCTCGCAGCATGAAGGTGACCGGTATATAATGGATTCAGACATGAATCTAGAACTGCATAACGACTCGAATCGAACTCTTTCTCAGGGAAACATTGGAGAACGCAGAGTTAAACGTGGCCGGCTGAAAATTTTTCTTGGTTTTGCCGCAGGCGTCGGCAAAACCTATGAGATGCTGAACGAAGCCAACAGGAGACATCAACGCGGTCAAAATATTGTAATCGGTTATGTCGAGACGCATAAAAGAAAAGGAACTGTCGAACAGCTCAGGGATTTACAGATAATCCCTCGCAAGAAAATCGAATACCGTGGAACTGCTTTCGAAGAGATGGATACGGATGCCATCTTAGCTCTCCACCCCGAAACAGTGCTTGTAGATGAACTGGCACATACCAACGTTCCTGGCGCCGACAGACAGAAACGATGGGAGGATGTGGAACTTCTGCTGGCTGCTGGAATTAATGTCCTGACCACCATGAACGTCCAGCATCTTGAGAGCCTGAACGATACCATTCATGATATTACGGGAGTCTGGGTGCGTGAAACAGTTCCAGATAAAGTAGTTCGAAGCGCAGATGAAGTAGTCATGGTGGATATAACGCCGCGAGCCTTGATAAATCGGCTCGAACGTGGCGATATCTATGCCCAGGATAAAATTCAACAAGCGGTAGGCAACTGGTTCCGTGAAGGCAACCTGGGCGCGCTGCGCGAGATAGCCCTGCGGGAAATTGCTCATGAAGTGGATGAAGATGTCAGCGAATATCGGCGTGATAAAAAAATTCGTGAAACATGGGCAACACACGAAAGAATTATGGTCTGCATCAGTCCGACACAGTCATCACTTCGGCTCATACGGCGAGGCTGGCGCATCGCGCAACGGCTTCATGGCGATATCATTGCGGTCTATGTTGAAAACCGGCCTCCAAAAGATCTGAGCATGAAGGTACTAAAAAATGATTTCGCACTGGCCGATCGTCTGCAAATCCCCGTAGTCACGCTGCATGGGGATGTATCTACCGAACTCATTCAGTATGCACGCGATCATCAAATCACACAGATGATTGTCGGCCACTCAGACCGTTCCCGCTGGCAGGAGTTCCTGAAAGGATCCATTATCGACCGCCTTACCCGTGAACTGCGAACCATCGATATTTTAATTGTAGCCTGCAGAGGCGACGAACCTGCCTGATTGAACCTGTCCTCTGTAATCATACTGAGATTCCTGAGGACTTTGATTATAGAGGATTGAGAACTCAGCTAGTTAACGCATTCAGTCTTGCCGATGAATTACCTGGCAATTCACTGCCATTAATGATGCTGCGTACAGCTTCGCGATTGATTAATGCAATACCACGCCCCTGCATAATAGCGCGATCGAGTTGGTCTTTAGTCAGAGGAGCATTATCGAGCAGAGTGCGCACTTTCGTCAGAAGCTCTTCCGCCTCAAAATCCCACATTGAAAGATGCCAGTTTGCCAGACCTATCCTGCTTAGAAGACCCAGGGTCTTAGGCTCATATCCGAGCGCTATCACGGGAGCGCCGCCTACAAGGCTTAAAATTGCGCCATGAAGTCTGCTGGAAATAACCACGTCGCACTGTCCCATGAAATGCGAGAACTCTGCAGGATGCACAAATCCTTCTACAAGATGTACATCACGCCGCATCGTTTCAGGAATCTGATAATAGATGCGGCTTACAACTTCCTCGTCGCTGTGCAAGGCAGGCTTGATTCCTTGATGGGTACTGATCAAAGCAATTTCTACATTGCCCTGCTTTAACAGTTCAGAGCTGACTTGAGCTAACTTCCGCTCAAATTCTGACTGAAGCTCTGTTGAATTTTCCGCCTTTTCCCATAGCCACTGATGTACGCAGACACCAATCCGGATCGGCTTTATTTTATCTGGAGCGAGATATCTGGTGGGAGGACGAGAGGTCATAAGGAGCGCTTCGTCGATAGTAATAAGTACATTGTCTGTGTCTACACCCATTCGATTTTTAAGGATATCCACCGATTCTTGATCCCGGCAAAGGACTGCATGAGCCTTCTTCAACACCGGAAGAAGCTGTTTGGAAAATGGATCGCCTTCAGCAAACGGTCCAAACGATTGGGCATAGAAAACAAGCGGCTTTTTGAGATTAAGAGCGGCGTTGTATTCGCCTAGCCGCTGTGATCTGCGGGCTGGCGGTGTCCATGAGGTATTCAGGAATCCCCCGCCACTCACCACAACAACATCGGCTTCTTGGAACTCGTCTAGCAGCTCTTTTTCTCCAGGCAGCAGCAGCAAATTGGGAATTCTTAGCCGAGTTAGTTTTGCCTGTAACGGGAATCTATAGGCAGCGCTTTTTCTAACCAGGGTAGACCATATCGTTCGTTTAGGCGAGCTGCCATCGTACACAGCATGCCATAGTGTTCGTGTGAAATTCAGTTCGGGATAGTGGGATGCAAATATTCCAGGATCAGCGGTGATACCACAATAACAGATTTTTATTACGGAATCTTCCCCAAAAGTCTCTTTAAGAGAGGCAGTCATGGAAAGAGCTATGGCTGCATCGCCCATATTGTTTTGTACATTATCCAGTATGAGGCAGCGAAATGGACGCTTTATCATTCCAGTATTGTTGCTCTTGGCGTTCATTTTTCTCTGTCTCTCCATTATGCTTGACTATCCACGTAAATATAACAGATGGTAAATGTAATAGTATACTTATCCGATCATATATATTATATTATATCACAGGAAACGTTATATTGCTGCATTTTTTTGTTAACCGTACAGATAGACGGAATACCTAAAGAATTTGGAACGAAGAAAGTTGGTTAAACAGTGGGATTAAAGCGCTAGATGCAAAATAATGTGCCAGGCGAATAGAAGCAGTACGGAAGAAGAATTCTAAATACAATTTGGGGGATCTGTACATATATAGGTACTCTCCCCTTGAACATACGGAGAGAGTGCCTATATTGAAATGACTAAT
Organism: Chthonomonadales bacterium; assembly: GCA_038203935.1. Lineage (GTDB taxonomy): Bacteria > Armatimonadota > Chthonomonadetes > Chthonomonadales > Chthonomonadaceae > JANXSG01. The sequence goes on along the minus strand of JBBRDM010000003.1, from coordinate 48,317 downwards.
ATTTCGGAACGGTAGGATCTACTTGATCACTCCAGGCCAAGATACCGCCAGTTAGGTTTTTTAAATGGGTGAATCCTTTTGCCTGCAGCATTCGAAGTGCATCCGAGCTGCGTTTGCCGGACTTACAATGTAAGATTATCTCCGAATCCTTATCGAACTCATGAGAACGTTCTTCTACCTGGCCGAGAGGAACAAGCACAGAGCCAGGGATTCGACCGATAGCATATTCATGTGGTTCGCGAACATCGATAAGAGTGAAGTTTCCCTTTGCATCGATCAAACTTTTCAGTTCTTTAGCCGATATCTCCTGTGATTCTTCAACCGGTACGGTCTCTGTCTCTTCACCGCGAATACCGCAGAACTGCTCGTAGTCAATCAATTCTGTAATTGTTTTGTGAGTTCCGCAGATCGGGCAGTCGGGGTCTTTTTGTAGTCGCAGCTCACGGAACTGCATTTTCAAAGCGTTGAATAGCAGCAGTCGTCCGATAAGTGGATTTCCCACGCCTAGAATAAGCTTGATCGCCTCGTTCGCCTGCAGGCAGCCTACTATTCCAGGGAGCACACCAAGAACTCCTCCCTCCGCGCAGGAAGGAACCAGTCCCGGAGGTGGCGGCTCAGGATAGAGGCAGCGATAACAGGGCCCGTGATCTGCCCAGAATACCGAGGCCTGTCCTTCAAATCGAAATATTGAGCCATAGACATTCGGTTTACCAAGAAGGACACAGGCATCATTTACAAGATAGCGGGTCGGGAAGTTATCCGTTCCATCAATCACAATATCGAACTGACGGATAATATCCAGCGCATTATCCGAAGAGAGCATTTCCTCGAAGCCGATTACATTTACATAAGGATTTATATCAGCGATACTCTCCTTCGCCGATTCCATTTTCAGCCGTCCGACATCTTTGGTGCCATGAATAATTTGGCGCTGAAGATTGCTATAGTCGACGGTATCGAAATCGACGATCCCAATCGTACCTACTCCTGCTGCGGCCAGATAGAGCGCCAGAGGTGAGCCAAGACCTCCCGCACCAATACATAGTACTTTCGCCGCCTTCAGCTTTTTCTGGCCTTCCATGTTAACTTCCGGCAGAATAAGGTGGCGGCTATACCGCATTATCTCTTCATTGTCGAGTTCAGAACGGTCAGAGCGATCCCCATCGATTACCCCGATAGGCGGATGCAGCGGTGTTGGCTTTTTGGGGGGCGCACTCACCCCGCCTGCTATGCTTGGAACAATGCTAAGTTCGTCATCCTCAGAAATTGGAGTGCTCATGCCATCCAGAGATCGGGTATCTTCGGAGCCTTTATAGACATTTACAAAGTGTCGCAGCTCGCCATTATCAGAATAGAGATGTTTTTTAAGATTTGGATAGCTGTTCATCAGATCCGCTAAAACTTCGCCAACAGTTATACCTTCCGCCTCCAGTTCGTCCTGCCCGCCAGCATATGCCTGCAGTGCGGTAGGTATCAGTACTTTCGCCATTCTCTCTGCACCTCATGTTCTATTAATTAGTTATCTGTATTTCATCAGGGATAAATGCATCCCGATCGTCCTGAAGAAGCCATGCTGTCATAAGATCAGGCTTTCCATCCAATATCGATATAATAATATAGGTATACCACGGAGAAGCCCAATCCCGGTCATAATCGCTGGGATACGAGGGATGGTTTGGATGCGAATGATAAAATCCCAATATTTTGCGTTTGGTTCTGCGCTCTTCCTGCATCAACGCGAGCATTTCGTCCGGGGATACCAGATATCTCCGTTCGTGCCCATCTTCGTGAACATTTGAAAGCGGTCTGAGTTCACGCACGATTTTGGCTCCGTTTTCAAAATCCCCCAGAATTACACCACAACACTCGTGCGGAAAATCACGCACTCCGTGCTCTTTTATCTCTGCCACCTGTGCGTTAGATAGACGGATCAATATTATCCTCTCGTTTCCAAAATCTCTCAGATAAATAGCGTGTTCCACTGTCGCAAAATATTGTTACAACCACACCTTCGTCCAGCTCCGAGGCTACCTGGAGAGAACAGATCATCGCGGCTGCGCCGGAAACTCCTACCAGCAGACCTTCTTCTCGTGCAAGCCGTTTCACCATGGCATGGGCCGCTTCTGTTTCCACTTCTCGATTTTCATCTGCGAGATGAGGATCGTAAATTGCCGGAACTATGGCTGATGCCATGTGCTTCATGCCTTCTAATCCGTGAAATGGAGAATCGGGCTGAAACGATATGATCCGAATATTAGAGTTATACTCTTTGAGCCGCCTGCCAGTTCCCATGAAAGTACCGCTCGTTCCCAGCCCCGCTACAAAATGAGTGATCGTTCCAGCGGTCTGTCGCCAAATTTCCGGGGCAGTCGAGTGGTAGTGTGACTGCCAGTTCGCTGGATTACTGTATTGGTCGGGATAGAAATATAAATCAGGATTCGCCTCGTACAGTTCCTTTACTTTTATAATCGCGCCATCAGAAGATAGTCGGGGATCGGTTAAAATCAGCTTCGCGCCATAAGCGCTCAAAACCTGTTTTCGTTCTTCGTTAGCGTTGAGAGGCAGACAGAGATGAACAGGGTATCCAGAAGCTGCTCCAATCATTGCGTACGCAATGCCCGTATTTCCGGAAGTGGCATCCAGTATTATTTTGCCTGGAGCCAGTTTACCTGAAGCATAGCCCACAAGAAGCATGTTATAGGCAGGGCGGTCTTTTACAGATCCACCGGGATTCGCCCATTCCGCTTTCGCATAGATCGAAACTTTAGGATTGTCCGGAATTATCGATCGCAGCCTGATGAGAGGTGTATTGCCTATCAGATTAGTAATATGTGAAATCCCGCTGACAACTTCAAGCGGGTCACGAGAAAATTGATTTGGGAACACAAAATCAGCCGACATTATTTAAACTCACAAAGCGATCGATTTAAAATTTATATTAATCCTGACTCAAACTATTGATTTAGTATAGCACTATAGGCTTATCGTCCGCAATGTTCACAATTTACCAGATTCAAGGGTCGACGATAATCCACTACACCTTCAACAATCCGCGACGCAGGCAGAAGAACTGGGCAGGCAATGTGCAAAATCGTAAATAAATAATCTAAATGATCTTGACTCTTGGGAGGTAAATATTGTAATCTCTATTAGCACTCTGAGCAGATGAGCGCTAAAATTTTTGAATTCTGTGCCCAATCTCATTCCCGATTGGGTGGCTCTGCAAACGAACAGCCCATACAGGGAACAAAGAACCGTTTCCAAACTCGATACCCATTTAAGGAGGGATGACTATGGCATTGCGACCCCTGCGTGATAAGGTCGTTGTTAAGCCCAGCGCCGAAGAAGAGAAAACTGCTGGCGGAATATTCCTGCCAGACTCGGCCAAAAAGAAGCCTCAGGAAGGCAAAGTCGTAGCAGTAGGCAGCGGTAAGCTGCTTGATGACGGTTCTATCAAACCGCTGACCGTAAAAATTGGAGATACAGTAATGTATTCCAAATACGGCGGAACAGAAGTCACCGTGGATGGTGAGGAAGTTGTACTCCTCGACGAAGATCAGATCTTCGCCATCGTTGAATAGTTTAAATTTTAAATAAGGAGATACGAATGGCTGCAAAGCAACTGAAATTCGATGAGGAAGCACGCCGAGCCCTCGAGCGCGGCGCAAACGCCGTCGCAAATGCGGTTAAAGTGACCCTGGGCCCGAAAGGCCGCAACGTAGTGCTTGATAAAAAGTGGGGATCCCCTACTATCACCAAAGACGGCGTGACTGTTGCGAAAGAAATTGAGCTGGAAGACCCGTACGAGAATATGGGCGCTCAGTTGGTTAAAGAAGTCGCCAGCAAAACGAACGATGTTGCCGGTGATGGCACCACCACCGCGACCGTACTGGCTCAGGCTATTGTAAATGAAGGTCTTCGCTACGTGGCAGCCGGTGGAAATCCGCTGCTGGTTAAAAAAGGAATTGAAACCGCTGTCACTGCAGCAGTGAACGAACTCAAAAATCTTTCTATCTCTGTCAAAGGCGATAAAGCCAAGGTAGCCAGCGTAGCCAGCATTGCTGGAAACGACCCGGAAATCGGCGACCTGGTAGCAGATGCCATTGAGAAAGTCGGCCAGGACGGCGTCATCACCGTCGAGGAGAGCAAAAGTCTCCAGACCTACACTGATTTCGTTGATGGAATGCAGTTTGACAAGGGATACATCTCCCCTTACTTCGTAACCGATCCCGAGCGAATGGAAGCGGTCATTGAAAATCCTTATATTCTCATCCATGAAAAGAAAATCTCGGCAGCAGCAGACCTTATTCCATTGCTGGAAAAAGTCGCACAGTCTCGCCGACCACTCGTAATCATTGCGGAAGATGTTGATGGCGATGCGCTTGCTACCCTGGTAGTAAACAAGATTCGCGGCATCATCAACAGCGTCGCCGTCAAAGCGCCTGGCTTTGGTGATCGACGTAAAGCCATGCTCGAAGATATCGCTATCCTGACGAATGGCAAGTTCATCAGTGAAGACCTCGGTATCAAGCTCGAGAATGCCGATATCACCCTGCTCGGTTCTGCTGAGAAGATTACAGTCGGCAAAGAAGAGACCACCATTATCAATGGCGGCGGTTCTGAATCCGATATCATGGGCAGAATAAGCCAGATCAAAACTCAGATCGAAAATACCGACAGCTCCTACGACAAAGAGAAGCTGCAGGAACGACTGGCTAAACTGGCCGGCGGCGTTGCCGTTATCAAAGTTGGTGCGGCAACTGAGACTGAACTCAAAGAGAAGAAGCATCGCTTTGAGGATGCCCTCTCCGCAACGCGCGCGGCGGTCGAAGAAGGCATCGTCCCTGGCGGCGGTGTGACACTGCTCAATCTGCAGGCAGCCCTCGACAATCTGGGCGGCTCGTCCGATGAACAGCACGGAATCGCAATCGTACGAAGAGCGCTCGAAGAGCCGCTTCGACAGATTGCGGAGAATGCAGGATTCGAAGGTTCTGTCGTAGTGAACAAAGTCAAAACCCTTCCGAAGGGACACGGCTTCAACGCTGAAACGGACACTTATGGCGACATGATCGCTGATGGCGTTGTAGATCCAGCCAAGGTCACCAAATCGGCCCTGGTGAATGCATCCTCCATCGCGGCGCTTATTCTGACCACTGAAACCCTCGTTGTTGAAAAACCCGAGAAGAAGTCTGCTCCAGCAGGCGGCGGTGGCGGCGGAATGGGCGACTACGATATGTAGTTCGCAGCTCGCGAATCAAAATACCCCCCGCCAATCATTGGCGGGGGTATTTTTTTGATCGGCGCAATTTGATCAATTCATGTGTGACTGCAACTTCATTAAATTTCAACTGTCGAACATTTAGTGGTACAATTACGCAGTTGAATCGTGATAATAATCAATTACGAAATCTAAGGAGATACAGTTGTCCGAAAGCAATCGACGTTTTTTTCAAATACCGTTTTTGGTGTTAACCATTGCACTTAGTTTGATCGCATTCACTTCCTCGATTAGCAGGTCACGTGCCGACGATAACATTCCGCTTCCTCTGGAACTGCCGAAAGCGGTCTTTGCGGGAACGGCCGCGAACGGAAAAGTTGGCCCCGGAGTTGAGAAATTGACCGGTAAGCCTCGTGCAGTTCCGCTCGTCCCAAAAGGCACTACTAATCTTGCACTGCACAAAAAAGTTACCAGCAGCGCAGCGCCGTTCAGCGGTACACTGGACCTCATTACGGATGGAGTTAAAGAAGCGCGAGACGATACTGCTGTCGAACTCAAGCCGAGACTGCAATGGGTCAAAATTGATTTGGGAGCCCCCTCAAAACTTTTTTACATTGTAGCATGGCATTTCCATATGGAGCCGATTGTTTTTCATAGCGTTATAGTGCAGGTATCCAATGATCCGAACTTTATAGAAGGCGTCACCACTCTCTTTAATAACGATCAGGAGAATAACGCTGGTTTTGGGATCGGTAAAGACAGGGAATATTTTGAAACGAATGAAGGCAAGCTGGTGGATGCCAAAGGTATCTCTGCGAGATATGTTCGGCTCTATTCTAAAGGAAGTACGTTCCGAGATCCGCTGAACCGATATACCGAAGTAGAGGTATACGGGCTGCCCACTAAATGATTCATAACCGCCTCGTTGTCGCCGCGCTTCTTCTGCTGAGTATTGGGGCGCTGCTGTTTCGCACCCATGATCTTGGTAACAGGCCAATGCACGGCGACGAGGCGGTTCACGCATTTAAATTCCGTGAACTGTGGGAAAAAGGGATCTATCGCTACGATCCCAACGAGTTTCATGGCCCCACTATCTACTATGCGGCCCTGCCCGCGGTCTGGCTGCAGCATCGGCATGATTTTGCTTCCACCCAAGAAAAAGACTATCGACTTCCTATCGCAATCTTTGGCGCAGTGATGGTGCTGTTAGTTATTCTCTTAAAAGAGGGCATGGGTGAAAGCGCCGTGATTTGGTCCGCGCTCTTCCTCGCGATATCCCCTGCTTATGTATTCTACAGCCGTTACTATATTCAGGAGATTTTGCTCGCTTTCTTTACCCTCGGTATGATCGGTTGCGGATGGCGGTATGCGCGATCTAAAAAAGGCATTTGGCTGATCACATCTTCCATTTGTGCCGGCCTTATGATCGCATCAAAAGAGACCGCTGTGCTCACGTTTGTCGCTTCAGCTGGTGGTTTGTGGTTATCTGCTCTCTGGACGGCAAAGGTCGATAAGTACTCTCCAAGGGTTGCTCTGCTCTGGCAGAATCGTAAATTACTGAGCATCTCGATACTCATAGGACTGCTGGCGGCATGCTTTTTTTTAAGTGGTTTTCTGACTAATTTACATGGCCCTGTTGACTATTTGCGTTCTTATACTCCCTGGCTGCATCGTGCCCATGGAACGGATATTCATCGGCATCCCTGGTATTACTATCTGCTGATATTACTATGGACTCATCAAAAAGGAGCTGCGGTTTGGAGTGAAGGACTTATATTGGGATTGGGCGCTGTCGGAGCCGTTTTCAGTCTGCTTCCAAAAAAGAAATCCCAAATAGAGGGCAGCAGTTTCCTGGGGAGATATCTGACATTCACTACTTTGATTTTAACAGTCAGCTATAGCGTCATTCCCTACAAAACGCCATGGTGTGTGCTAAGTTTCCTGCTCGGCTTCATACTGCTTGCCGGAATTGGGGCTGCCTCTGTAATCCGCTGCACACCGAGCTTGATTGGAAAATCTATAATAATCGTTTTTTTGCTGCTTGGCTGCGTTCAGCTCGCTTTTCAATCGTATAGAACCAGTTTCATCGCCTTCGCCGATCCAGGAAACCCTTATGTCTATGCTCAGACAGTGCCTGATATCGAGGAATTACAGAAACGCCTCGATCTTTTAGCTGCAGCCAGCCCCCAGAGAAATAAGATGGTTGTAAAAGTGTTTTCGGTGGATAACTACTACTGGCCCCTGCCGTGGAATCTGCGGCGTTTTCCTAATATTGGCTACTGGAACGGAGTACCCAAGGCTCTGGATGCTCCGGTTATACTTGCGTCACCGGAGTTCGACGAGGAGCTGACGCATAAGCTGGATGCCACGCATCTTATGACAGGATATTTTGGGATTCGTTCCGGAGTATTTCTCGAAGCATGGGTTCGGCTTGATCTCTGGAAATCTTATCTCGATCGTAAGAAGCTGATGAATCCAGAACAGTCCGGAGACAATTAATGGCGAAAAAGAATTCTAATTTACCGGGATATATCAGTCGAATCAGAGAAATTTTTGCAGCGAAGGATTTCTAAATGCGAGCGTTCACGGAGTGGTGGAATGAGATCGGAGGCAGCGGCGGTAAATGGCTAATTCTAGGCAAAGGCCCCACATTTCAGCGGCTGGACGAGTTTGACATACGCGAATTTCGCCTGGCTGCGCTCAATCATGTCGTTCGAGAAATGCCGGTGGAAATATCCAGTATTATCGATCTCGAAGTAATACGGGATTGCGGTGAATATATATTAGCAAATGCAAAATATCTGGTGATGCCGCGTTTCCCGCATCTCGACATGAAGGCAGCAGGCCGTCCGTTAGAGTCGTTTTTCGATGACTTCCCGGTGCTCCAAAAGATGAACGAGCAGAAGCGTTTGATCTGGTACAATCTCTCTTCAATTTCATGCACAGAACCAATTCTTGGCGCGCCGATCGTTGACGGAATCAGCTTCAATTCTGAAGCGGTAGTCTCACTTTTTGGACAGTCTGGAGCAAAATTTATTCGAACTCTCGGTGTGGATGGCGGAACCAATTACGCTGGATCTTTCAATGACTTGAACGAGAAAACACTGCTAGCCAATGGACAGCCAAACTTCGATGTTCAGTTTACCGGGTTGGCACAATCCATCCGGAAATACGACCTGAATTTTGCTCCGCTTACCAGTTCCATGCCATGCAATTATTATATCAACGAGCAAGAACCCGGTCCATTTGTTACAGAGTTGATAAATTTTTCGTTTTCGCAATCGGACCCGATCACGAGTAATATCAGTTACGAATCGAAAAATTCATCGTTCATAAAACTGCTGAACGAGTTATCAAAATCCGGCACAGAACGTCTGCTGATATTTCAAGGCAGTCCGATATTGAATACGAAGCTTCGAGAAGTTTGGGAACTCCCTTTCGACGGCGCGAGCATCCTGTTTTCAAAAGCTCTGACTAATTCAAATTTAACCGAATCAGCGCTTGTACTTCTCAATATTGATCGAGTCCTCAACGATATTAACACTTCCCCCGCGTCATCAGGTGTTACAGATTATTCTCTCCTCCAACTTCTGGATTGGTATAAAATAAACAAAATCGATACGCTTCAAAATAGAATTCCAGCGAACTGGCAGTTCCGCTTAGAGCCCGATTCGAATGAAGGCTTATTTAGATGTTATAATAAATTGACAGGGTATCCCTGGCTGTCCCCAAGTGCTGTACATGGTTCGATTTGGGAGCAGGAACTACGGCGAGCAATTGATATGCGAACTATCCAGTGGGAGGATTTGGAAGCAGCGGTTCAAAATGGTGAAGCGCGAAGATCGCTGCTCACCCAGCTTGCTTTGCCGCGTGAGGAATGGGAAATTTTCAAACGCAGCAAAGCGCCGTTAATCGATTTCTATTGGCGTTATATCGGAAAATATAAGCAGAAATTGACTAAAAGTTGAGAAAAAAAACTAACTAGTTTTCTATTTATTCATCGGCGGTTAAGATATGCAGCTTTTAGAATCGCCAAACCAAGAAAACACATCCCGCTCAAAATCAGATATCCTCCTAGCACTGAGCCAGCCAATTGTGGTGCTGCAACCGGAAAAATCACACCTAAAAGTCCCACTACCCACAGAAAAGTTTCCAGGCTCATCCACTGATTTCTTAAGGTGCCTACAAGATAGCGCAGGAATGGTCGGCACGATTCCCAGGGCAAATAGAAAAGTTTGAGAGAGCGCAGACGATCAATATGAAGCGGCTGCTCGTTGTTTCGGGATAAAACGAGTGTAAACGAGGCTCTGTGCGGACCTCCCCGAACCCAGTCATACGTGAAGTAATTCATAAACTCTTCACGATACTGCAGCCCTAATTCCTGAAATTTTGCTATCCACCATGCTCTTGGCTGCACAGTTTGGTGCAGCACAACACCGTTCTCGATATCTTCATACGGGGCAACAGATACTATCACTAATCCATTTGGAGCGAGATGTTGGAGTATATTATCTACAACTCCGGGAAGGCCCTGCTGCGAAATATGTTCAAAAAACTCCCATGCGGTGATTACATTAAATTGAATCTGCACTTCAGCTTCTGTACTACTACTCTGCTGAACTGCTTTGAAAGGTACGGTTACATCCGCAGTAAACAAATTGTCAGGAATGGTTGCCCATTCAGCTCGTTTTCGCTTTTGGGAAAAATCACTGCCTTCAATTCCAATCGCAAATCCGCCAGCATCTAGAATCGACTTTACAAAGCCACCGCCCGAACAGCCAATATCGAGCAATCTTATTTCTGCTGGCGGAATTAAGCGCAGCAATTTTCGATTAAAACGCTTATTGATAGAGTTGTCATTAGCAGTTCCGAAAGGCTGAATATGATCCGGACTGTCGTACGCAACAGGTTTTTCAGTAAGAACATGGATTGTGCTCAAAAAATTCTCCCAGATTCAAAATACATTCATAATTGCTCGACGAAATAAAGAAAAGAAATTTGACGATATATTATACAACTGTGTTTCGCTTTCAGCAGAGTATAATGTTTGGTGATGAAAATACTATTTGAGATTGAGCCGCTAGAAAATGTAAGAAAAACAGGTATTGCAACTTACATAGATAATCTCTGCCGGTCGCTCCTGCTTCTGCCAGGCGAACAGAAATTTGTGCTGTGGGGGCCAGATATTGTTAAGGATCCCTATCCAGATATTCCTAAAAAGGAGTTTATTGGAAATGGAACGCTAACAAGAGCTACCATTGAGGAACTTTGGAAATATACACCATTCGCCAAATTAGCAGAAGATATTGATGTGTATCATCTGACATTCCCTGCATTTCCTGCTCCGCGCTCCAATACTAAGACGCGCACAGTGTCCACAATATACGACCTGGCATTTGCCTATTTTCCTGAATCAATTACGGAAGCTGCTTCATTTCGATATCTATCTCGCACTATTCCATATCAGGCGGAAAATTCGGATTCTGTGATCACTATTTCTCAAAGTACCAAAGAGGATATTGTGAACATCCTGGGTATTCCTGCTGAACGGGTGGTAGTCAGCTATCCAGGCTGTGATATCAAAGCTCCGAGTGATGAAGAACTGGTGCAGGCAGATCATCCCGCGCTTCGCGGCCTGAATCTGCCCACTCGATATCTGCTATGCCTCGGCACCTGGGAGCCGCGAAAGAATCTCCCTACTCTTTTTCAAGCGATCAAACTGCTCTATAAAAAACTTTGCGACGAGAATATTTTCCTCTGCATGTCGGGAATGAAAGGCTGGAAATACAATGACGCAGAATCGCTCATCGACAGCCTCGGGATTGGAGATCGCATTTTGCCGCTGGGCTATGTTCCGCGGGAATCGCTTCCCTTTTTATATGCCAAAGCAGAGGTTTTTGTCTACCCGTCTATGTATGAGGGTTTTGGTATGCCCGTGGTTGAGGCAATGGCGTGTGGAACGCCCGTGATTACAACGAATGTTTCTTCATTGCCGGAAGCAGGTGGAGATGCCGCTCTTCTTTTGGATCCAAAATCGGCTGAAGCATTTGCAGAATCCATCGAAAAATTACTGGACGACAAAGAATTGAACGGACAGATGATTGCCCGAGGTTTCAGACACGCTGCTAAGTTCACGTGGGAACAGTCCGCATTAGAACATCTCGAAGTCTATACAAGACTGTGTGGGTCATGAACTTCGTGCCATCGAATCGAGCAGTGCAGCATATTTTTCAGCAACGAATTTGCGCTTGACTTTGAGGGTGGGAGTAAGCTCTCCGCCGTCAATACTAAAAGGTTTATCCACAAGCTTAAATCGTTTGATTTTCTCGAACTCTGCCAGCGACTTGGTATTTTTCTCAATCTCTGACTTGAAAAGTTTCAGAACATCCGGATGGGCAATAAGTGCGGAAATATCGGACACAGAAATCTCTTCAGATTTTGCCCAGGCTAATAGTTTATCGAATGCAGGCGCTAGAATTGCCATCACAGTCGCCTGTTTATCACCGTATAGCACGGCCTCCGCGATATACGGACTCATTTTAAGCTGAGCTTCAATAGGCTGAGGTGCGACTTTTTTACCATTTGTGAGGACGATGAGGTCTTTTTTCCGATCAGTGATAGTAACGTATCCATCTATCGATCGTTCTCCAATATCGCCAGTATGAAACCAACCTTCCGAATCTATCGCTTCTGCAGTCGCTTCCGGGGAGTTATAATAGCCTTTCATCCTCCCCTGCCCGCGCATTAAAAACTCCCCATCATCAGCAATTTTAAACTCCACTTGCGGCATCAATACCCCTACTGTCCCAATCCGCTGCCTGCCAGGACGATTAATAGCAATGATGTTGCACTCCGATAGTCCATAGCCCTCCAAAATCTGGATACCTATCCCGAGAAAAAAAGTGGCAGTTTCCAGATCAAGAGGCGCACCTCCGGAGACACAGTATCTGAGATTTCCTCCAGTGACTTTTTCTCGTATTTGCGAGAGTATTTTTTTATCCGCAAACGCAAATTTCAGTTTTAGTAAGAGTCCTGGCGATTTCCCCTGAGATTTGCAAATAGCAGTTTCCTGCCCCACTTTTATTCCCCATCGAACCAACTTCTGGCGTTTTTCGGGCGCTTTTGCAAGGGTATCGTTAAATTTAGAATACATATTTTCGAAGAGTCTTGGAACACAAAGCATACATGTTGGACGAACCGTTTTAGTTAGTTCCTCACCAAAGGAAGACAGTCCCTGAGAGTAAACTATACATGCGCCGACCCGAAGCGGAATATAGTAGCCGCCAACACGCTCTGTGATATGGCTAAGCGGCAAAAAGGAAAGGAAGACATCTGTTGGCCCAATGTCTGCAATAGGCTCGTCGACCAGCGCGTCTGGAGTCTGAAGGATATTCACATGTGAGAGCATTGCGCCTTTGGGTTCGCCCGTAGTTCCAGAAGTATAGATGAAGGTTGCTGTGGAATCTGGATCAATTTCTCCCGACAGCGTATCCAGCTCGGCATCGGTGCTATTACTGGTTTCACCTCGTTCCAGAAACTTGCCAAAGGAGATGATCCCCTCTTCTTCGAGGCGTTCGGGTTCGCCATCCATCACAATGATGTACTGAAGCTCCGGAGATTGAGAACGTACTTCGGACATTTTAGCGCGTTGTTTCGAGTCGGAAATAAAAAGTGCTTTTGCTCCGGAATTCTGTACGATGAATGCTACTTGAGGGGCCGGCAGAGTGACGTAGGGAGCAACATTTATTAACCCAAGCGAGTGCGCTGCAAGATCGATCACCGCCCATTCCCATCGATTTTCTGCAAGCAGCGCTATTCTATCACCTGCAATCAAACCAATTTGATGCAATGCTCGACGGCAGTTTTTAACTTTCAGCGCCAGATCATGATAGGACCAGTAGGTGTAATCAGAATTTTTATCAGGCCGGAAGCCTATTGCCCGGGAATCCGGATGCGCCTTCACCGTTTCCATAAACATACTGTAGAGCGTGCGTCGATGCATTCAAGGACTCCTGTATTCAGGGTAACTACTAATGGGTGGTGCCGATTCCGAGCCCGACTCCTGTATGCCGTCCTGTACTAGACTGATCAGGATTTACACCGTAAAAAACTGGAGGCAGCGGACGCAGTTCGATAAAATCAGATTCTCCTATCCGTTTCCCTTCGATAAATACTGCTGCCTGAACTTTAATTGGTAAAACTGTCGAGGCTGATGGAAATTCGGATGCCGGAATCGTCAGAATTATATGGATTGGATACTCATCGCTCTGTACTGTAAGCGAGTGGGCTACGCTGAGTTGTCCCTCTTTGTTGGCATAGGGGCTGTGCGGATCGCGCGCTGGGAGCGGGTTTTTTTGATCATCAAAAAAGAAAATTGCTGCTCTTCCCGTTGTGTTAGATCTTCCTTTAATACTCCCCATTACTTCGAGGCGAAGCTGAGGGGTGTCTGTTCCATTCATCGCGATGTCCTGGTTGGTTATCTGTATAGTGGCGGCAGGCTCAGCAGCAGGTAAGATCGAATTTTCGGCAGGATCCAGAGTGTTCGCAGAAGTATTTTGATCATCGATCTGGCCGACCGCTGAATCCGGCGCTTTCACTATGGGTGATGGCACAGGCGTGATTACTTTCGGCTGTTCGTTATGGTAGACCGACTTTGGAAATAAAACATAAGATCCGGCACCAATAATGGCAAGGATCACGGCGGCAAGAATCAGAGGCGCATAAGGATTATATGATTTTGAAGAAGTTGTGATAATTCTGCCAGAACCAGTTACCCCGCTCTTTTTGGTACCGTCCCGAAGTACTGTCTGTTTCAATACAGTATCGGTACTGCCAGAAGCTGTTGCCCTTCGATCTGTGGTTGATCTAGCAGGTATTCCCGGACTAGCCTGCTCTTCTGCAAGCGGCGTAAAGGAAGTCCCAGCATCGCCAAGAATATAGATTTCATCGCGTGCAGCTAATAGTCGCAAAGCTACTTCGTGGATGGTAGCAGGCCTGTCATCCGGCTCCAAACTGAGGCATTGACTTAGCAGATCAGACAGTGATTCAGGCATTTCCGGTATTAAAAGTATTAATGGCGTGAACTTAAAAGGATGGTCAGAAGGATCAACTCCGGATAATAGATGATGCAGTGTCGCTCCGAATGCATAGATATCGGAGCGAGAATCGGTCTGGTTTCTTCCGAACTGTTCCGGAGGTGAATATCCGACACTGCCCAGCAGAGAAGTATCCTTCTCTGCGCCTGGCTGAAAACGGCGAGCAATCCCAAAATCTATGAGGCGGACATTGCCATCAGCCTGCACCATGATATTCGCCGGCTTTAAATCACGAAAAACTATGGGCGGATCCTGACTGTGAAGATAGGCGATTACATCGGCTATTTGAAGTCCCCATTCTAAAACAAGGGCTGGGTCTAGTCCCTTGTTATCGTTATCTCGAAGACGCTGCTCGAGAGTTACCCCCTCAATAAATTCCATCACCACATAGACGCGTTCATTCTCAATAAATGCATCCGTAACTTTTGGCAGGTTTGAATGATTCAGCTTTACAAGAAATCGCGCTTCCTGCTCACACTGGCGCATGACTTCCTCATAATCCTGAAGATCAGAGGGCTTACCACGGACTTCTTTTACTGCGACGACAGCATCCAGGCGTTCATGAGTCGCAAGATAGACAGTACCCATACCTCCCTGACCAATGGATTTCAGTATGCGGTACCGTTCATTTAGCAAAGTTCCTTCGTCTAGCTGAGAGGAGGGCATTCTGGATATTCTCCCGAAAATGAAGATGCTGAATACGCTGTTGAATAGATTCAGCGCCTAGTAAGATGAAGAATCCAGGGGTCATTATCTGGAGCAGACAATTTCAAATGCGCTGCTCCCGAAAGATTTTCAGGATATTGTGAGACATCTGTTTTTGGATTATACCACACTGCTTTTAGATGTCCTGCAGCTTCAACCAGATCAAGCATCGCAGAACCGCCTTGCGGCAGCCATAGCATGTATTCCCAGCCCGGATCAGCGATTAATTTGTTATCATTTTGAGAGTCTGGTGTTATGCCCACAGATTTTAATTCAATGTAATTATCAAACAGATCCTGATGCGGGTTCAAACGCCAAAACCTGGTATTTTTCAAGAGTTTAGTACAGCTAGCCAGCTTGGACAGATTTAGATACTGGCGTTCAGAAACAGGTGTTGAGGGATCTGATATCTGAACAGCTGGGAGCTTCGTGCTCATGACCGCTTCCCAAATTTTTTGCCATACTGGATCGTCTTCTTCACGGATCAGCTGTGTATTCAGCCCGCCTACTGGATGTTGATTGAGATCATATAATCGAAGCATCTCCTCAAAACTGCTATTTTTCCTAGCGCTTGAATCCGCAATAGCATCGTCATCAAAAACTTTCCAGGTTATGTTATAACTGGAGTATCTGGCGATGATATATCTCCAAATATTTCTTAATTCATCCTCTTTAAATGCTGATAATGCCCCGCTTTTGGAACTTGAAAGGCCAATCTCCAGCAATATACCCTTTTCTGTTGCCAGCTGAACGATTTGATCAAGCAAACTGAAATATTCCTGGTTCAGCTGAGAAGGATCGGATGCGATCAGAGGTAATACCGCTTGTTTTGTAGTTTTAGAAATAATAGAATCCAGTATAAAGCCGCCTGATAACCTATCTACGCCCTTATTGTAAAGTGCATCAAGCCACGAAGCAGCATTTAAATTTGACTTAAAATTACAGAAATTCGTTCGTGCCGTTGTAGGCATGAACGGAGCGCCATCGGTCCAAACAGACTTTATGGACTCCTGCCCGGTTTTATCTTTCTTTAAAAAACCATGCGCATTCATTTCTAGTGGAATACACTCAAAGGCGCCTTCATGACCATCCAGCGATTTATCCTGAGATATCGTTCGCCATTGCCATACTCCAGCCATTTGAGGGGAAAATCTGAAAGCCCACGTTGATTTCCCTGCCCAATATCCCATTGCAGAGTACTCTTTTCCATCCGGCCCCAGCAAATCGACATCCATCTGCTGTTCTATAAATGGATTTTTATAGGGTGTGTTAGTTTCGAATTTTGCTTCGAAGGTGCGAAATCTGGGTATTTGCAGGAGTAGTTTATTGTTAGGTTCTGGATTTGCCTGTTCCGCCACAGTCGCTTCCTGGTCAAGCTCTGTGGAAGAAGGTGTGGATGCGGAAGTGGGTTGAATGAAGTTTACGACCTCTCCATAGTCGGCGGGAGCTGCCCAGCCGCCATCCAGATTGATGATATATCCTTTTTGACTATTGCTATACAGTATAAGATAGTAAGGATTATTTTTAGAATCTGTTGCAACCGCGTGAAGTTCCTGCCAGCCACGGTCTCGCCATCCATTCATCGCTGGAACACTAATTTCATGCAGCGGTGAAATACTGAGGTCAGTTAATACAATCTCTTTTCCTTTGGAAATGGAAGGCAGAGTGGTCGATAGTCGAGAAATTTTACCGTGATCTGCCGACCAGTCCTGAAACTTGAACGGCTGACCAGTATAGCCGGGCGGTGTGCCCAAGGAAATGCGCGATTCATCCGGGCGGGAATAAGAAGTTGATAAAGAATTTATGGAGTAACTTCCCTTGAACTCGGAAAGTGTTACAATATTCTCCGGATAGTGATATATCCAGGCCCAAAAAGAGCTGCCGCCGCGGTTCATGTATCCCCAAACTATTTTAAAACTGCTGTTATCCCGTGCGAGAAGCCATACAAGATAATCCGCGCTGCCTTTTGGTCCGATATCCGTTCTCAGATAGGTTAGGCCATAATGTTCCGCACTTTTACCATCAAACGCATCCTGATTTAAAATTCCGTGATTTCCGCTCCAATCAATATGAATTGCTCCGGATGAAGCGGATATTTTATTTACGTCCGCAGCTGCTGCGGGTGTGCAGCTGCAGATAGTATATATTAGATAAATAACAGTTCCTAATGTTAAGAATTTCAAAGGTTTAATTGGACTTCTCCTAGCAGGATTCGAAGTGATCTTTAGTGAATTGAAATCGCAATGAATAGATATTACCCTTTAATCCTTGCCCTTTTCGCAGTATTTTCAATGCCCGTCGAAGGTAAAGAATCTCAGGCAGCAAGCAGTGCAGTTTTTGATAACGGACTGCGTGTTCTCGTACAAAAACGAAGCGTTACTCCTCTTGTTGCACTGGATCTCTGGGTCAGGGCGGGAGCTCGTGAAGAAGCATCATCAGAAATTGGAGCCGCGCATTTTCTCGAACATGTGCTTTTCAAGGGAACAGACAGATATCGCAATGGTGAAACAGATGTTAAAATGGAACAGTTGGGCGGAACTTTAAATGCTGCTACCGGCCCTGATTTTGCACATTATTATACTACGGTTCCCGCGAACAATTTAGTTGGCGCAATAGCTCTTCTTGCGGATATCGTTCGATTTGCCTCCTTCCCGGAAGAGGAGGTCGAAAAAGAACGCTCGGTTATTTTGAATGAACTGGAAATTCGCAGCCAGGATTCCTCCGCACAAATAACCGACTTACTCTACTCCTCCGCCTTTTCCAAACAAGCTTATGGCAGATCGTATGGCGGGACCACTGAAAATATTACTGCCTGTAAGCTATCCGCGCTTCGTAGTTTTTATAAAAGAACCTACATTCCATCCAATTGTGTGCTGGCAATTGCGGGTGATATCGATCCGAAAACAGCTATAGATAGTGCGCGCAAATGTCTGGGTGACTGGAAAAATATTATCCCAGAGGTGAAAGCGAAAGTTAAATCGGTATTCAATGAACCGGATTTAGCGCAGAAAGCAGCTATCAGTGTTCCATCGATCGATTCCGCGATTCGATTCGCCATCGGCTATCCATGTCCTCCGGCTGGTGATAATCGGAATTCATCGTGTGCAAAGCTGGTAGAAGCATTGCTCGGCAGCAGCGATAAATATGGACGATTGAAGTGCAAGGAGTTATCTGGTATCAAGGCAGAAATCCGTATGGCTCCGCGCCTCGATTCGAGTCTATTTTCGGTGATAGCCACCTTCGAACCCACACCAAACGTAGTACAATCCACTCCTTCTGATTCGCTGGATCGATTCAGGCAGACTAAAGCGGTGCTGCTAAACATTATCGAATCTCTCAAAATATCCCCACCCTCTAGCGACGAATTAGACAGCGCAAAAGTTCGCGTTCTAACACAGCTGCAGCATGACACGGAAACAGACGCCGGCCTTGCAAGATATATGGGCTATGCCCATATGAGCGGAGGGAGCAGGATTAACGAATTCAAAAAGCAGATTCTCGAATTTACTTCGGACGATGTACGGCACTTTGCTGCTCAATATCTCGATGTAAATCGAAGCATTGAAATAAAACTGCTGCCAGGCAGGCAGCAGCGGAGTGATGTGAGTGTTAAATAAGTTGAGAAAATTGCGCAGCCTGCTTCCGGCGGTCCTAATGATCATGGTGGGAATATCATATGCCCAAGCCCTGCCTAATCAGAATAGTCCCAAAAGCGATTCGACAGGGACAGTGGCGATGACAGTTCTGCCGAGCGGTGTGAGGCTCAAATTAAAGCCAGAATCCGATTCGGATATGCTGGCTATTACAGCGATGGTGCGCCTGCCAGCGGCAAAATCGAAAGCAGAGAAAGTTATAAGTGAAATCGTAGCAAATTCGTTATTTTACGCCAGTTCCACTCGTTCTTCTGAGGACATCAATGCAGAATTACAAAAAGTGGGAGGCAGCATTGAGGTAGTTCGAACTAATTCCTACATCGCTATCACCTGCTATACCTCTCCGGGGCAGTTCGAATCGGCAGCGCATCTGCTTTCAGAAGTGTTGAAAAATGCTGACTTTACATCCTCGGGTTTGAATTTAGCGCGATATAAACTGCAAAAAACACAGAATAACGGCTCAGAACATTTGGAAGATTTCATCGAATCAATCTCAAAGCAAACTGATATAGAACCTGAAATTGATTTAAACCTTCTCGACCGTGTAACGCCTGCTATTGCCGCCCAGTATTATGCGACTGTTTTCACGCCGATTGAAACAACCATATCTGTAGCTGGGAAATTTGATCCCAACACTGCATACACTGTTTTCCGAGAGCAGCTGAACAATTACAACCGGCCATCAAGGCAAAGTTTTACAACTTTTGATGGAAACAGCCTCAATGGTTTGCAAGGGAAAACTATCACTTCAAATCGGCCGGGAAAGGTCCATCGCGTGATGCTGGCGTTCGCTGCGCCAGGAGCTGCAAACCCAGATTATGCTGCGTTTACGGTTCTGCAAATCGCGCTAGGAATTGGGCATGGTTCTCGCCTCATAAGTAAAATACGTGATGAATTTGGGCTGGCATATCAGGTGGGAGTGAGCTATAGGCCAGACCAAAATAGTCCCTTAATTGCTTACATAGAGTGGGATGCTTCCCATTCATTAATTAGGGATGGTACGGAATTTACCCAAAAAGATGCGATCGCATTGCTGCAGAAAGAAATAGACAGACTAAGCTCAGAGCCGCTCACTTCCACAGAATTAGAACGTGCAAGCGGACTTGCAATCGGTCTCGATCTGAAGCGGTATGAACGGCTTCGGGAAAGGGCTTTTATGCCGGCATGGTTCGAATCTACCGGGGTAGGTTATAACTTCGATTCGAATTTCTATTCAAAACTGAAATCTGTCACCTATGCAGACATTATGCAATGCGCAAAGAAATATTTAAGCCGCGAGGCTATTTTTCAGTTTTAAATAGAAACTCATTTCGAAGTCGACAAGTCGTGTGTCTGTGTACTGCGATGGACTTATTGGGAAGCCCGTCATCAGCTAGACTTTTAAAAGTAACTGAGCATAGAATTTGCTGCCATTATAACCCTCATCACTTTTTCAACGAGATTAATAATGGTAATCTACCAGGGCAGCGTTTGTCCGAGATGGAAGAATCCACCTGTTGGGCCATCGTTGGGAAGCAGCGCAAGCTGAACACTGGTTTTAGCGCCGTCCACGATTTCCATCATCGCGCCATCCCCGCCTAATTCCGTTTTAACCCAGCCTGGATGCGCTGCATTCACTTTGATGGAAGTCTTTTCCAGTTCTCTAGCCAGATGAACCGTGTACATATTCACCGCAGACTTCGAAGCCCCATATGCTGCGCCATGACCGGTGCCGCCACCGATTGGAGAATTGGGATCGGAGGCGAGTGTTAGTGAACCAAGAATACTTGTGAGCTGCACAATTCTGCCGGCATCCGACTTCATCAGAAGCGGGAGAAAGGCCTGCGTGGTATTGACTAACCCGAATACATTCGTATCAAAAACTCGCCGCCACTCCTCTTCCGTCTCCTCGGACGCGGAAGTACCAAATGTACCGATGCCCGCATTATTCACAAGAATATCAAGTTTTCCATATTTTTGCGCTACTTTTGCAGCTGCCGTCTGAATGCTGTCGCTATTAG
The DNA here is from genome assembly GCA_038203935.1 of Chthonomonadales bacterium. GTDB lineage: Bacteria > Armatimonadota > Chthonomonadetes > Chthonomonadales > Chthonomonadaceae > JANXSG01. Next base: position 27,646 of record JBBRDM010000003.1, on the reverse strand, counting down.
TAACATCGATAGTGATGGCTTCCACATCGAGGCCGTCTTTCTGAAGTTTTGCCGCTGCTTCCGTCCCTCTGCCGGGATCACGAGAGCCAAGAAGAATTTTTACTCCCTGCTCGCCAAGCTGCCTGGCAGTTTCGAATCCAATTCCTTTATTAGCTCCAGTAATCAATGCAATTTTCTGTTCAGCCATTTCTAAGTTACGCCTCCCATTCTTTCTTGATAATTTCAGTCCTGAGTTCCTAATAGATGAACTATCACTTTCTACGTCGCGGTATCCTTGCGAATTCCACAAGTTAAATTAAAAAAATCAAAGCCTCTCATCCTGGGAAGAATGAAAGGCTATACTTAATTCGTCCTAATCTATAAAATCGCTCGTATAAAACTGCGGCTTTTTTCATCGAGAGCAGAAGTATCGAGGATTTCGAAGCGGTTGCCGTCCACATCCAGCAGAAGCAGGTGCGTCGGGGCCAGCCACATAGCGTTCTCTTGTAAGCTCTGGGTGACAAAATCACGATGTCCCCTGTCCGTCTCAACTTTCCAATAGGTGGCGCCAAACTCCACACTGGCGTGGACAATAGAGGTGATCGTCGCCGTCATATACCGACGTCTTAGTTCAGATTCTATTGCTTGGCGCGAATCACTATCTACCGAGTTCAGCGTCGGCAGCATTGCGATTTCCTGCCCTTTGCCGTCCAGAAGCGCCAGATAGGTGTTCGGGCGTGAGAGCGGCGCGGACCATACCGGCTTTACGGTCGGATAGGATCGATCATTACCCACCGTCAGTCGGAGGCGATCTTTAGGTTCGTAGAATAGATTAAGCTCTGATAGTTCCAACTAAACACCTCTTTCTAAATGAGTGAAGCCTATTCAGTTTCCATTCAAGGCTCAGGTATCGGGAAGAAATACTTCGCAGCACGAAGTATCTCTCAGAATCACATAATGCCATAAAAATATCTCCGATAATCGAAACTGACACTTCCGCAACTTGAGCCCTATGCTTCGACTGCACCGATAATCTGGGTAACCTGGCTCTGCGTCTGTACGAGATTATAGAAAGCGCCTTGCTTCTCCATCAGTTCGGCATGTGTACCCATCTCGCAGATTTCACCTTTCTCCAGTACCACCAAACGGCTGGCATTGCGCAGTGTGGACAGCCGGTGCGCTATCGCGAAGGTAGTGCGGCCTTTGATGAGGTTGGCGATCGCCTCCTGTATCTGCTTCTCGGTCTCTACATCTACCGATGAGGTAGCCTCGTCGAGAATCAGGATGCGCGGATTGTGGAGTATTGCTCTCGCAATTGAAACACGCTGCCGCTCTCCACCAGAAAGCTTCGCGCCTTTCTCACCTACCATCGTGTCGTATCCATCTGGCTTGCCCAGAATGAAGTGATGGGCGTTGGCGGCCTTCGCCGCAGCGACAATCTCCTCGAAAGCCGCTTCAGGCTTACCATAGGAGATATTGTCTGCAATACTTCCATTGAATAGGAACGGCTCCTGTAGCACAATACCGATCTGGTGCCGCATATCCTGCAGTCCCAGTTCACGATAGTCTCTTCCATCGATCTTTATCGTTCCGGCATCCGGCTCATAGAAGCGAGCAATCAGATTGATTGTCGTTGATTTACCTGCGCCTGATTTCCCCACCAGCCCGATCATCTCGCCTGGTTTCGCCGTAAAGGTGAGACCTTTCAGAACCGGATTTGACTTGTCATAGCCGAAGCGCACATTCTCAAACTCCACTTCACCTGTGATTTCCACATGCGGATGTACTTCATCCTTAGCTTCGAACTCAGCATCGATGATCTCGAAGATGCGCTCTGCGCCAGCCATGGCTTTACTGAACCAGTTGTTAAGCTGGCCGAACCACTGCAGCGGTCCATAGACCAATGTGAGCAGCTGGTTAACTTTAATGAAGTCACCGAGAGTCATTTCGCTGCGATAGACCATCACGCCGCCTACCGTCCAGTTGATGAGCGCTCCAAGGCTGGTGAAAAGCGTCATCGCGCCAAAAACGGTATACCAGTTCGTATCGACATACACCCCGGCATCTCGCAGCTCGTTATTACGGGTCATGAACTTCGAATACTCATGATCTTCACGGGCAAACGCTTTGACTACTCGTATACCGGAAAGTGATTCGTTCAGGTGCATGTGAAATCTAGCCCACTTCTGCCCGACTTTGAAAAACATCTGCGAAATAGGTTTCCAGGCAAGCGCGCTGATTAAGATCACGACCGGCATGGGAGCCAGCACCCACAATGCCAGTTTGAGACTGGTAGCAAAAAGGAATCCAACAATTCCAAGCAGCATCAAGCCATTCGAGATAACATATGGCAGACCGTCGACAAGGAAGCCCCACACTCGGTCGGTGTCCTGTGTTACCCGACTAGTGATCGCCCCGACCTGTTTCTTGTCGAAATAGCTAACCTTCAAAAATTCGATGGCCCGATAAACGCTTGCTCTTAGATCGCTGGCAATGTTGCCGGCAAGAAATGCGATCAATCGCCCCGTCATAATCTGAACAATCGTCGCTGCAATCACAATCATCACCCACAAACCTATAAAGGTATAGAGACGAGGCAGGTTGCGATGCGACATTAGCACCGTGTCGATAATGGCGCCATTAAGCTGCGGAGGCGCAAGATTGATGAGCGTAGTCATCACTGAAAGCAAGCCTAGCGAGATGGCCTGTTTGCGATATGGCTTTAGATAGCCTGCGATTCGCAGAAACGTTTTTCGACGATTAACGCAGGCCGGACAGATTCCATCTTTCTCAGGCAGCAGGCGGTTACACTTGACGCAGCGAGTAAGTTCTTTTTTTAGATTGATCAGCAGCGGCTCACCCTTGGCAAGCTGCTCGATACCCCTTGCGGCTTCTGAAAACTTGGCGGCAATAGTGAGTGAGTAAGAGATAACAGGAAGAATTTCGCCTGTTTTGGTAGTTATCTCCAGGCAGCCGCCGCCGACCATTGGTTCGTTTCTTGCGGACTTGATATCCGCTATGGGAATCTGAAAGGATGCGGCGCCGCCTTTTTCCAGAACTCGCACTGTGGTGTGGGTCACTTCTAAATGCCGTATACCGAACTGGCCATCCTCGGCAAAGTCGCCTTCGAGTTGAATGAGAGTCTCTTCGCCCGATAATGAGCGATTCTGTTGTTCGTCTGATTGTGACTGCTCTTTGGCAGCAAACTTCGACATGGCTCCTCCTCTTCTTTGGGGGAATGTTCGATGCGGGTGAAATCCGGCAATAAAAAAACTACGGTGCGGCTGATTTGTTCAGCTTCGCGCCCGTAGCGGTTGAAATCCTGGTAGATAACAGCTTTAATCTACGTCTGGGATCCTCCGGGGCGCTCAATAGGTCCTTTTCCTGCTCCTCCTGCTGATGGAAGTGACGGACTCGTACTGCCGTTATGGAAATGATAATCAACGCTATTGATAAAGAGGAAATTAATCATTATCTTTCAGGCGAATGCAGTATCGCCGCACTCCTTTCCGGGGATTTCAAACTCTACCTATTATATGCATACAGAGTAATTTTGTCAAGACAAGGCTCTAAAATTTAAACTAGTTTTTGCAGACGTTCACAATATCGAATCTTATGACGCAAATGCTAAACAAATCGTTCGAGATTATTTTTAATATCCGAATCAAAAGGATGACTCTTTTAGTATTTCGATTGTTCCAACATCTTTGGTTACATTCGTTCGGCAGGACATCGTCTGAATGGCGCTCTCGATATGGTATAATAGTAAATTGTTTGCCGTAAAGATATACAGGCAGGCGAACTGCACAAAATGATTTAATCTAGATCGGGAGAGAACAGTTGATATGGCGTCGTCGTGGAAACGTGCGTTGATAATCGGCGCGTCCTCCGGCATAGGTGCAGAATTGGCAAGGCAGTTAGCGCAATCCGGATGTGAAGTCGCCGCAGTAGCAAGGCGAAGCGAAGAACTGGAAAAGCTGGCAGCAAGCGTGTCTGGCAGTGGAAAAATTCGATCTTACGTGCATGATGTGTGTAATACAGAGGAGATACCTGAACTCATTCAGCAGATTGCTTTCGACATGGGCGGATTCGAGCTTTTCATCTACTCTGCCGGTGTAATGCCGCGCATCGAGGCGGATGAGTACTGTTTCGAAAAAGACAGACAGAATATCGAAGTCAATCTTCTGGGCGCAATCGCCTGGATAAACGAAGCGGCACAGCGTTTCGAGCGCGCAGGTTCAGGAACGATTGTGGGTATATCTTCAGTGGCGGGTGATCGCGGGCGCAAAGGAATGCCGGTTTATGGAGCATCAAAGGCAGCGCTGAACGCCTTTCTGGAATCTATCAGGAACCGAGTTGGCAGGGCTGGAGTAGCCGTCGTCACAGTGAAGCCGGGACCTGTGGATACGCCGATGACAAAAGGAATGGATAAACTACCGATGGTTATCTCTCCTGCAGCGGCAGCAGCACAGATTCTTTCCGCCGCGCACAGGGGTGTTCACACCGCTTATATTCCAGGCAAATGGCGGCCAATCATGTGGGTTATACGATCCATACCTTCTTTCATTTTCAAGAAGTTAAATGTATGAGCGCCGAAAGCACACTCGTGCAGAGCAAAACCTCTCGAACCCATAACGATCCAGAACCCAAAGGAGGATCAACCAGCAGTTTCCATGCGCTCCCTTTGGATCATCTCGAACGAGTAGATTCCTGGGGAATGAATAAGACAACACTTGCTTATGTTTACCGGCCTGCCACGGTTGATGGCATCCTGGACGTTTTCAAAACTGCGAAAGATCATGGCAGAACAGTTGGACTGCGAGGCGGAGGACGAAGTTATGGAGATGCTTCCCTTTCTGCGGAGAATGTCACTCTCGACCTGACCAGGATGAATCGTATTCTCGCCTGGAATCCGGAAACTGGGATAGTAAAAGTAGAACCGGGCGTTACTCTCCGGCAGTTGTGGCAGTACTGCATAGAAGACGGCTGGTGGCCTCCAGTAGTTTCCGGCACGATGTTTGTAACACTTGGCGGTGCCGCAGCCATGAATTTTCATGGCAAGAACAATTTTAAGATGGGTCCGATTGGGGACCATATTACCGAGTTTGAATTGTTGACACCGGCAGGTCTGCGCAGAGTTTGCAGCAGGAGCCAGAATCCTAAACTCTTTCATGCCGCGATAGGCGGATTTGGGATGCTGGGCTGTTTTATCACCATCACACTGCAGATGAAGAAGGTGTATTCGGGAAATCTCTCCGTCTATGCTCTTTCAACCCGCAGCATGGCTGAGACCATCTGTGAATTCGAATCCCGAATGGATAGTGCGGACTATCTAGTCGGCTGGATCGACTGTTTTGCAAGCGGCAGAGCGCTTGGCCGTGGACTTATCCATCAAGCCAATTATCTCTCTGAAGGACAAGATCCAAGGCCGGCACAGACTCTGAGGGTTGTAAACCAGGAACTGCCGGAGACGATATTTGGCATTATTCCCAAATCGATCATGTGGCGATGTATGAAGCCCCTGGCAAATAATCCGGGAATGAAGCTGCTCAACTGGGCAAAATATACCTCCAGCGCTATCCTGGGAAACCATAAACGAATACTCCAGTCTCATACTGCATTTGCATTTCTGCTGGATTACGTACCAGACTGGAAATTTGTATATAAACCGAACGGGCTGATACAGTATCAGAGTTTTATTCCAGCAGACAACGCGGAGGCCTGCTTCACACGTCAATTGGAGTTATGTCACGAGGCGAAAATAATCCCATTTCTGGGAGTATTCAAGCGGCATAAAAAAGATAATTTTTCTCTGACTCATTCCGTGGATGGATACTCATTTGCGCTGGATTTTCCAATCACCGACCGGAACAGGGTGAATCTGTGGAAACTGGCTGAGCGGCTGAATGAAATAGTTTTAGAATCGGGAGGTCGATTCTACTTCGCCAAAGACAGCACATTGAATAAGGATACTGCTGAAGCGTACCTTGGTAAAGAAGTTCTGGAAGAGTTCTGGACTTTGAAGCAGCAGTGCGATCCGGATGGAATACTCAAAACGGATCTCGCGCATAGAATATTTGGATTGTAGAAGTGTTTCAGTTAATTGTTTATAGATTGTAGGATTTATGCCAAAAGTTAGCCTGATTAATCTGGGCTGTGCGAAAAATGAAGTCGATTCGGAAGAGATGCTGGGCCTTTTATCTGAAAACGGCTACGCGATAGAATCCAGCCATGATCCAGCCGGTGTGAGCGCTCAAACGGATGTAGTGGTTATCAATACCTGCGGATTTATCGATTCGGCGAAAGAGGAGTCGATAAACACGATTCTTGAAGCCCTGGCTAGAAAATCTCGCGGCGAAATAAAGAAAGTTATTGTAGCAGGCTGTCTGGCACAGCGATATTCGAAAGAGCTCGCTGCGGAGATGCCCGAAGTAGATGCATTTTTAGGTACCGGACAAGTGGGATCCATCGGTGAACTTGTAGGTCAGTCGCTCATCCGTCCGGAACAGATGCTGCAAATCGCTGAGAAACCGCATCATCGCTGGCTGGATAAACCTACTCGTGCACGCATTGGTTCACCGTGGACTGCTTATCTTAAGATTTCGGAAGGATGCGACCACGCTTGCACATTCTGTGCAATTCCATCTTTCCGAGGCGGCCATGTCAGCAAACCGATCGAAATAATACTGGAAGAAGCGGCTCTGCTAGCTTCGCAGGGAGTTCGAGAGCTCAACCTGATTGCGCAGGATTCAACACAGTATGGCTACGATCTCTATGGAAAAATGAAACTCCCAGAGCTCCTCAAAGAACTGTCTCAGGTAGATGGAATTCACTGGATTCGGCTGTTCTACTGCTATCCATCTCGCGTGAACCGAGGAGTAATCGAGGCCATTGCATATACGCCAAAAGTCTGCCATTACATTGATATGCCGCTTCAGCACGCAGACAATGAGATGCTCAGGGCAATGCGCCGACCTATGAGTTACGATGGATACATTAAACTGCTTGCCGATTTCAGGGCTGCTGTGCCCGACGTTTCGATTCGGACGACATTCATAGTAGGATTTCCTGGCGAGACTAAAGAGCATTTCGCTACTCTGGAAAAATTCGTCGAAGAGGCTCAATTTGACCGGGTTGGAGTATTTGAGTATTCTGTCGAAGATGGAACGCCCAGCGGAAGTATGGAGCCAAAAGTTCCTTCGCGTACTAAACGAGCTCGCAAGGATAGTCTGATGAAACGTCAGCAGGCTATATCCTATGCGTGCAACAAAAAGTGGGAAGGACGAGAACTGGAAGTTATGATCGAAGATCGGTCCTCGCTCGATCCGACGACGGCGATAGGACGATCCTTCAGGGATGCACCGGAAATAGACGGCCTCGTCTACATAAAAAAATGCATGTCTGCTCCCGGGTCTTTTGTACGAGCAAAAGTGACTGAAGCGAGACCATACGATTTGGCAGCCGACTATATTGGCCCTTCTAAATAGCGCTGCTGATTGAACCAATTACCGAATTGATAACATAGTTAATTTAGGGATATCGGAAAAAGTACGATTTCCAATAACTTCCCAATGGAGAAAAGCCGTGGCATCTGCAGTAAATAACAAGACCGAGGAACCTATTCTCGAAGAACAGCTGGCAGCCAATCTGGCAGGCAGTCTCATCTACCGAGCGCTCATTGAAGCCCATGAACCGATCAAAGCGTCCGATGTAGTGAAAGCGGTGAATCGTCCCGATGTCGATTTAAAACTTGCACGCGTTATATTAACTACCAACCAGAGTATGACCGCAACAGACCGCCGCTGGACATTGTGGACTCGATTCCTGGATAAGCGCAGTTCTGTAGATTTTAACTGCCAGCGCATTTTGAATGCCTTCGGTGAACCCATGACACTCGAATGTCTCGCTCACGAACTTAATTCAGTATACGGCAGACCCCCGGAAATTTATGAAGTAGTAGTCGAACATTTTGTTGAGCAGGCTGTAAGCCTCACCAGAATTTCAGAAAACTATGTCCTGCCGACAAATTGGCTTCTGGATACCGATCCCGAATCTGAAGATGAAGTTCTTTTCGAAAACTTCCTGGAAGATTCCGAAGTGCTCCCCTACTCGGCGAAAGCAAAAAAGGCTAACATTTCCGCTTCTAAACCGGAATCAATCGCTGAGTTTCTTGATGCAGCAGGCGTACCCATCAAACTAAAAGCGCTGCAGTTCCTGGCATGGCAGCTCGACAAAGAGAATTTTGATGCCTTGAATTTCATCGACGCGCTCTATCATAAATCCGGTGCGCACTCAGTATTTGGTGGTTTATGGGTCGGGCCAGCACAGATTAAATCGCTTGAAGCCCAGTTCCCTATTCTCGCACAGCAGGAAGTGAGCGACAATGCGGAAGCGGAGGCTCAAGAGGCTGCCAAGCCGTTGGTGATTGGTGAGAATGAAAGAGAGCTGCTGGTCTCAGCCGTTCTCAGCAGCGATCAAACAGTGCATGCTGCAGCACTGCTTGAGGAGATTTTCGACGTCACTCCGGACTATCGCACTTTCGAAGAAGATCTGAACGCGGTAATTAGAGTACTCGCAGAGGATGAGCGTGTCGTATGGGTGGGCACAGATCGGTTCCAGCCACTTGGACTCATTCCCGGATATGTGTTCTCGGTTCCCGGTTTGCTGGAGATTCCTACTTATAACTTCCTCGATGTGGAAGGTAATCCGCTGGATCAGCTGCTGGAGACCGATGGCTTTGACGGGGGGCTTGAACGTGATATTACCAATCCGTTGGCTCAGGATGTTTTAGATGAAGAGCCTGTACCAACGCCGGATCCAAATCCACCATCCAATGCAAGAGCCGTTATCAAATACCATCACAAACAGATCGGTACGCTGCCGTTGAGCCTTTTCCCATCCGGATTCTTCCCGCCCGAACCCGTGATATTGGAAGCCGAATTTTTGCTTCCTGGCGGTCAGCGAGCGCAAGTTTGGATTAATAACGAAACGCGACTGCTGTATGGCCTGCTCGACTGGTTCCAGTCTATTCCTATCGATTCAGGAGCAACCTTCACTCTGGAACGACAATCGCCTGATCGCTATCTCATAAATTACAACGATGAGAGCGAACCCACGATGTTTATCAGCCGGAATCGAATCAATGAGCTGCTGGAACTTCAGGAAAGAGCTGAAAACGAGAGTCTGGGCACATTCGATATCATGCGTGAAATTATGGAGCACTACCGTAAAGGAATTGAATTCCTAACGCTGCATACTGAAGTTAATATTGTGCGAAGAGTAGGCAGGGCGATGGTGGCTTCTATACTTTCTGAATATCACTGCTTCTTCCAGCGAGGCGGAGCGTGGGTGTATGATCCCAAGAAGCTGTCACTTGGATTTGATAAGAGTAAAAAGAAATACCTCGCCAAGTAGACTGCGTGGTATGGAACCATCGGTTTGAAAGTAAACTTGTTTCACTCGGATTCGCCGCCTTTAATCTGCTGCCATGAGTGAAAAGTGATTTATGTCAGTCTCGTGTTTTGAGGAGTATGAATGTCCGTCCGTGTTCGATATGCACCCAGTCCGACAGGTTCCCCGCATGTAGGGAACCTGAGGACGGCTATTTATGATTGGCTGCTCGCGCGTAAAGAAGGCGGGCAGTTTTTGGCACGGCTCGAAGATACCGACCGGTCACCAGAGCGATATCGACCAGAAGGTATCTACGATATCGAGGAGAGCCTGCGATTTCTTGGAATAGTGCCCGATGAATGGTGGGTTTCGGAAGGAGCTGTCGGCCCTTATGTACAGAGCGAGCGACTCGATCTGTATCACAACTACGCAAATCAGCTTTTGGATTCTGGAAAAGCTTACCGCTGTTTCTGCACTAAAGAGCGTCTGGATGAGATGCGTCAGCAGCAGCAGGCGAATAAACAACCGACAGGCTACGATCGCAAATGCCGTAATTTATCTGCTGAACAGGTGCAGTTGAATATGGAAGCTGGCCAGACTTCTGTGATCCGGCTGGCTATGCCGCTGGAAGGAGTCACGATCTTAAAAGATGTGATCCGAGGCGATATCAGTTATGAAAATCGCCTGCAGGACGATCAAGTACTGGTCAAAACGGACGGCTATCCCACCTATTTTCTCGCTTGTGCCGTCGACGACCACCATATGGGTATTACCCATATTCTGCGTGGTGATGACTGGCTTTCGAGCGCCCCAAAACTCGTGCAGGTGTTTAATGCACTGGGCTGGGAACCGCCGCTGTTCGCACATCCCCCTCTCATCCTTGGCCCGGATAAGAAGAAACTCAGCAAACGCCACGGGTCGACAACTTTTGTCGATTTCATCTCTCAAGGGTATCTGCCGGAAGCACTTTTCAATTTTCTTGTACTTTTGGGCTGGTCCACCGGCGATGAAAACAGAGAGATACTCTCTATCCCGGAGATTATCCAGCGCTTTACTCTTGAAGGAATTTCGGAACACCCCGCAATCTTAGATTATGATAAATTGAAATGGATGAACGGGCACTATATTCGTTCAAGTCAGCCCGGTCGAATCATTGGATTATGCATCCCGTTTCTTGTGAAAGCCGGTTTAATTTCCGATCCTCCTTCGCAGGAGGAACTGGAGTATCTCAGAAAAGTACTCCCTCTAGAGATCGACCGGATGAAACTTCTATCGGAAGCGCCGGAGCTTGTCGGCATATTTTTTAGACAACTTATCTTTCCGGAAGGGTATGACGAAAAGGCAGTCGCAAAATGGCTGCGAGGTGAGCATGTCATTCCTATGCTCGAGATGGAGATAACAGCCTACAGCGCCCTTAGCGAGTGGACTGAGGCGAATTTGGAAATTGAAACTCGACGAATTACGGAGGAGTTGGGTATGGAGTTCGCTAAGATAATCCATCCTACACGGGTTGCTGCTACCGGCCGTACCGTGGGGCCCGGACTGTTTGAAACCTTGGAAGCGCTTGGGCGCGAACGAACCATCTCTCGCATGAAGAGTGTCGCAGAGGGATTAAAGAGTTAATTCTGAAGAGGTTCGCGGAGAATTCGCATGGACGAGATAATTGATATCAACACACTTTTTGGTCCGCTTCCTGCAGCAAGTACGGACAGAGCAGTCGACTCCCTGTTATCCATGATGGAAAAACATCATGTGACGGCAGCCTGCACGCTTTCCACCCTAGGCCTTCTGCTGGATCCAATCGTTGGAAATTCGGCCACCAAAGCCGCCTGTTCCGAGCATAAAGAATTGCTGCCGGTTGCTACACTGAATCCGACTATGTATTTTGGCGACAGCTCGCCTATCGAAAGACTACAGGAAGACGGATTTCGCTTAATTCGATTCTTTCCTGCAATACAGTCTTGGATTCCAGGGTTCGGGCCGTTCAAGGAGTTGGTAAAGAGCCTGGCTTCCTCAAATATGCCATTAATGATCAATATTGGCGCACTCGGGGATATTACCATACTCCAGGGGATACTCGAAAACTATCCCTCACCGGTCATACTCTCCACAGTAAACTCAGCACTTCTGGCAGAAGCTATTTCTGCCCTGCGGACACATTCAAATTGGAATGTGGATATCTCTCACCTCCTATCTCCAGGAAGTATTCGCTTGATTGCTGACAGTGTGGGCGCAGAGCGTATACTCTTTGGAAGCGCTGCCCCTTCACGACCGATTGCCAGCATTGTAAATACCCTAAAGCACTCTGGCTTGAGCCCTGAACAAACAACAAAAGTACTCGCCGGCAACGCACGAAGAGTCCTTAATCTTTAAAAGTAATTCCTATAATTTACACTCATTCCAATCTATTTGATCACCTCTTTTTGGAGATACTTCATGGCTATAATCGATTCTCACACCTACTTAGAGGGATATCTGGTTCCCGGAATTAATCAAAACGCCGGACAGGTTTCCGAGTTTATGAAAGCACGTGGAATTGGCGGGGCAGTGCTTATGTCCTCTCGTGCTGTCCAGGCGGATCCCCTATCCGGAAATAGAATACTCAAAGCCATGATCGATCCACTGCCGGAACTGTATGGCTGCCTTGTTGCCCATTTAAACCGAGTAGATGCTTCACTGCAGGCAATAAAAGACCTTATGGGAAGTAAGAAATTTATAGGGGTGATGCTCACCTCGACTAATCCGGCTGAACCGCTGCATCCACTCGTCGCTGATGAAGTGCTGAATGCTTGCCGCCGTTACCAGAAACCGATATTTCTGCCGACTCCGAATGCAGCTTGTGTCGAGACTGCTCTGCAGCTAGCCAAAACTTATAATATGCACAAATTCGTTTTTTTAGGGATGGGTGGAGCGGATTGGCGCACAGGCATTGCAGCAGCGCATCAGTCTGTGAATATTATTCTAGAAACCTCTGGCGCGTTGGATAGAGCAAAAATTCCTGCAGCCATAGAAATGATAGGTTCACATCGTATTTTATTCGGAAGCGGCATGCCCGCGCACGATCCAGTAGCCACTCTCGGACTACTGGAGGATTCCGAAATCTCACCGAACGATTCTCGACGAATACTTCATGAAAACGCTGCCAAGCTTCTAAATCTAAACAGTTCAGATTAGATCGGAGTCTACCGAGTGTCCTCTAACTTTTTGTTAGTATTTTTTATCTCTCTTCTCACACTATCCATGACCACAGTCTCACAATCCGATCAGCTTCTCGGCGGTAAGTCGTCGATTGACCTTACTCCACCACTGGAGATGAAAGCTTCTCTGGGTGGCTATGGCGAACGCATGAATAAGCCCGCGACAGGTGTACACGATAGAGTGTGGGTTAAATGCCTCATTTTCAAGAAATCTGATACTGAAAATGTCAATCCTAAAAATGCTTCGAAATCGATAGCTATCGTTACGGCCGATATCCTTGGATTTCCGGTGGGTTTCAAAAACGAGGTGCTCAGAAGGCTTTCGACGCCGAGATGGAAAGACGATCAGATAATTCTTCTGCCAAGCCACTCCCATACAAGTATCGATATTAGCGCGATAAATCCCTCGAACACTTTCACTATTCCCCAGCTCGGTATATTCAGCCGGCCTCTCTACGAACATACGGTAAACTGCGTGGTTAGCGCCATTCAGCACGCAGAACAGGATTTACAGCCCGTTCGGATAGGAACCAACAGTATTACTCTCACCGGCTGGAATACTAATCGGCGAGCCGGCAATACCATTACTGATACGGAACTCACTGTTACTCGAATCGATCTGGCATCGCGAAAACCATTTGCTGCATTGGTGAACTGGACTGCGCACCCAACTTTTGCCGGTCCGGATGAAATGTTTTTTTCGGGAGACTGGCCCGGCCATTTGCAGCGAACTTTGGAAGCGCTCGTTGGAAACGATTTGCAGGCAATGTACTATAATGGCGCCGAAGGGGATCAGACCAAAGTAGCACGGCGAAGCGGAGACAGCTCGTGGGAGCAGGCGGAGAGGTATGGAAGTGAGCTCGGCATTCAGGTGTGGAAAGTCTATCAGCAGATAAAACCATCCGCCAAAGCTGAGCTCAGCTCAAGAAGTATCGAGATAGTTCTGCCCCCCGCTCAGGCTCATCCGGATTTTATGGAGACAGGCGGTAAAGAGTACGGGCTGAATGAATCGAATATTATGGAAATTTTGAAAGCTACGTCTCCATCTGCCACTCATAGCCAATCAGTACATGTCGGTGATCTATTAATCGTTGGAGTGCCGGGTGAACTCACGGCAGAACTTGGGCTGGAAGTAAAAAACCGAGTGCGTACCTCCACTGGAATAAAGCACGTTGTAATAGGCGGCCTGGCAGATGAATGGACTGGTTATATCCTCTCCGCGCAGGAGTATACCAAACGCAGTGGATACGAAGCGAGCATGAGTTTTCACGGTCCAAATCTTGGCCGGACAATAGTTGAAGGCGTAGTACACGGCGCTGAACGAAAATAGCCCAATATCCTCATATACAAATTATTTTTAAAAGCTATGACTATTTGGTGATTTGGCACAATTCTTGCATTAGTAGTAGTTGATCATTTTAAAAAGATCAACTACTGCGATAGTTCCGGATTCGCATTGCGCCAAACTCTTAATCTCTCCAGTTCGAAGGCGAGTACAGGAGCCGGTATTTCTGAACTATGCGATATTCTATCCAATATTCTAGCAAGACTCTTCTCAGTAGTTTCGTCAGGTTCATCGCCATACAATGTATCCATGGCTTCTGCCAGACAGTAGAGCGCTTCATTCGCATAGCGCGCTTTGCCTTGAGGCATATTTCGGTTCGGGCTCTGAAGGTAGAGTTTGGACACCAGTTCTGATATAGATTCCCAGGTGTTCTCCCCTTCTTCCACAGCAGCTCTTCGTGCAACTGTTGCTTGTTTCATAGCTTGCACTCTGGCATCATGATCTTTAGCAAGCGTCCAGTCTGCTATAGTGGTGCCTTCGATTACCCTTATCTGCAGAGGCTGACCGAAGAGTTCGGCAGCAGCTTTTTGGACGTCATTCATATTAGCTTGCTGTAGTATTACCGAAGCGCGATTGAAGTTTACAGAATCCAATCCGATAATTAGAGTACTGCCTTCGATAGTAATGGCCTGGGATCGCTCTAATGCTTCCCAAAAAGATCGGTTATTGACCCTATCTTTTAGTAAATCGACGCAGTTTGCCCATAAAAGGGAAAGTGATGCCGGGTTCATAAATTAGCGCTCCTGGTAAAATATGTGGTATTGTTAAACGAGTTGTTAATATTTACATGACTTTGTAGATACGAATAGAGATTATACGCTTACGGGCATTTTAAGTCAAGTCAGCAAATGTAAAGGAGTGATATGATATGAGCATCAAAGTGAAACACGCCTCTTTTGGCAGAGTTTTCATTCGGACGCTGACTGTGTCGGTGTCACTGGCTCTGCTAGCTGGATTCGTTGGAGGCACCCCCGCTGCAAAAGCGCAGGCCGCTGACGATAAAGCTGCGAAGACCGACAAAAAAGTCCTTCCCCTATTAGGTGAAGACACTATTGATCCTAACCAGGCAATTAAATCTGATTTTATTGTAAATGTGAGTGTAGTCGGCGAGCCGGATCCAAGCGGAAACTATGCAGTCGATCAGGCCGGTAATGTCAGCATTAAATATGCCGGGATTATGACTCCTGTCTCAGTAAAGGGACTTACTCCTGCACAGGCAGCAGATGCAATCGCAAAATTTCTTAAAATTTATGTGAAAAGCCCGCAGGTTACGGTCAGCATCGTATCCGTTCCGCGTCCGGTTGTTTTCGTGAGCGGAGCCGTTAAAAATACCGGGCCAGTAATTATCCCACAGGATACTACGCTGGTCGATGTGCTTTCACGCGCTGAATGGACGGATATTGCAGATCTAACCCAGGTTCGCATTTCTCGTAAATCTACAGTAAACGGCGTGGACAAAACAGTGGTTATGGTGGTTAAATTCGACAAGTATATCAAAGTCGGAGAAGGCCAGACCCCAGATGAAAGCCAGAACCCAATTCTTCAGGATAAAGACAGAGTTTTCATTCCATTCAAAAGCCTCCCAGGCAGTGGTGTCGTTTCGGTGGGCGGGGAAGTTACCAAGCCTCAGCAGAGTATCCCGCTCCGAACAAACCCTCCCATGACGGTTCGAGAAGTAATCAATCTGGTTGGCGGAACGAACAGTACTGCAAATCGTAAAGCAGTCAGCATCCGACGCCCGAGTGTAGATCGGCCATTAGTTATCGACCTCGACAAAGCGGAACAGGGCGATCTAGTTAATAATATCGAAATAAAACCAGACGATGCAGTATATGTTGAGAAACTTGAAAACAACGCCTACATCAATGTGAATGGTGGTTTCGTTAAAACCGGTAAGTTTGTCTACGACAAACGAACTACACTTACCCAGGCAGTAATGGAAGCAAGCGGCCCGGCGCCTTTCTCCAAATGGGGCGAAGGTAAAATATTCCGGCATCCGGACAACGATCCAAAAAACACCAAGGTAATATCATTTAACTGGAAAGACATCTCCAAAAGCAAAAGCCCGGATATTGAGCTGCTGCCAGGAGATAGTGTCTGGATGACTCCCGGCACACCACCTATGCGACCGCCGGTTGATATCTTTACAATTATGGGAGCGTTCTCTCAAGGATTGTACATCTACAACAACCTGACTGGAAGATATTTCGGTGGTAATGGAGCTGGTACAGGAATTCTATAAGCTAATATTCCTGTAGAACCAAAGCAATAAATAACCGACCTCTCATTCGAATTTGAATGAGAGGTCATTTATTTTATTCGTTATCAGATGGGACTGCAAAAGATTTCAAATCACGTGAGCGCCTGGATAGCGCTGGATAATTTCACGCTTCGACTGGCATCTTACGATTGACGGATGTACGCGTTGTGCTTCGATGGGTTTTAGAAGATCGGCTGTTTACAGAGGAGCCATCAGCCTCGGCTGATGGTGTACGATGTGATCGTTTGAATGGCGCTCTCAGCACGATAGATTTATAATCCAGCCCAGCAGCCGTCAGAGCTTTATCCCAGCTGTCAAATCGACGGCGTGCAGCGGTAATAAGTGTGATATCGTACTCTTCCATGAATTTAGCATTAAGGTCGATATCCTTATTGCTGAGTTCCACAATTTTTTTCTTAATGGTATCCGCATCCCACTCTCGATAGCGTCTGATCTGTGCATAATCCAGCCCGGCAGCAGAAACAGCGCTTTTCCAGGACCCAAAATGTTTGTGCTTGGTAGCAGCAGCGGCTAACTGTGGATCGACCGTCATGCTGACATTACGCCAGCTCAGGTCTTCTCCCTTTTCAAATAACTCAGTAATTCTATCCACTATTCGACTTCTGCTCCATACCTTGTAGCGTCGAATATCGTCATAATTAAGGCCGGTGCTTTCAATTGCGGTTCGCCAAGATCCAAAATATCTGGTAGCAGCACGCAGGAGCGCAACCTGTTCGCCGGCAACATGCGAATAACTCAGGTTCTCTCCCTGTTGATAAAGGCTAATTATCTCGAGTCCTATCGACTCTTTACTCCATTTGCGCACTTTATAAAGGTTCCTTCCATATCTACAAGTTCCTTGGCCATTCGGCGTCGATATAGAGAGCAGATTTGCTATAGGCTTTTGAACTCTATTATTGCAGGCTGCAGACTATTTTCTGTAGTCCTCAATATTTAAACGAAAAGATCAACTTCCGATTTGCAGAATTCCAGCTTCCAACGACTGCATTGTCGGTAGAATTAGCCCGTTTCTACTGTAATTGATTGAAATAGCTAAATTCTCGTGTCTTGAAGAAATTATCTTGGTATATATCATAGGTCAAAACAAGGGGAAATGTCAAGAGGTTTGCGGAATATTTCACAATCATAACGTGGATTTTGAAAATATAATAAATTAAGAGAGACATATTAATTGTCATTAGAAAACTTTTAGTCAGTGACTATAAAGGATGCGCAAAATTTGCGATCATATCCTTTCCACTTTTAGTGAGAGCGGATTCAGGATGAAACTGCACCCCTTCCACAGACATATTCTTGTGTCGGACGCCCATGATCTCCCCCTCATCGGTTTCTGCTGTAATCTCGAGGCAGGATGGAAGCGTATCTCGTTTTATTATCAGGGAGTGATAACGTGTAGCTATGAATGGATTAGGAAGTCCTGCGAAAAGTCCTTTCCCATCATGCTTGATCATCGAGGTTTTTCCGTGCATAATTTTAGTGTTTCTGACACATTCTCCCCCAAATGCTACTCCAATACTCTGATGTCCCAGACAAACACCCATGATGGGAATTTGCCCTGCGAACCTCTTAATAAGGGATACGCATATTCCAGCTTCTCCGGGAGTACACGGGCCGGGAGATATCAATATACGCTCAGGGGCCAGCACTGCAATTTCATCCAGGGTAATCTGGTCGTTCCTTTTTACAACAATCTCCTGTCCCAGCTCTCCCAGGTACTGTACAAGATTATAAGTAAAACTATCATAGTTATCGATTACCAGAATCATAATGTGCCTCGTGAGGAAATAAATGGATTAGAAATTATATACCATATTCCATTGATAATCGTTACCCCAACAGCCAATTGCTGCACATACGCTGGAATATCCATTAAGTGCTTTTAAATTACGAAACTTTCCTATTAGATTGTGAGTATTTTCGTTATCCATGTTCGCCATTATATAATGTTTAAGCGAGCAATAGCGCGGATGTTACTTGACAAAGAAAATGCAATTTGGTAGACTTGGAATAAGATTTACTTTGGGGGAAAATTAATGCGGCGGTTACAAAATCGGAAAAGGAAAGCAACTATACATAATGCCGTTCATCGTGGCTCCTTAATCAAGGGACTGTTAATCTGGCTGGCATTAGGCGGCGCAAGTTTTTTTGTTGGATTTGTACTTTTAGCCCGTCTTATCCCAACAGCCCGCACGCCGGACAACTCCAGGCAGGAGAGCGCCCAGAATGCTGAACCATCCCAGGCGGCAAGAATAATCACGCCTGAAACTCAGCCTTCACAGGCGAATCTGCAGCCACATAACTCGATTCCACCGCCCACGATATCTGAAAGCACACACAAAAATATTCCGATGCCGAGTATCGATCCAGTAGAGAAATCTAAGGACGAAGATTCAGCAGTACAAAAACCTGATACAATCGATGATAATTCCGAAGATAAAAACAGAGACAGCTCGGATGAGTCTGATAAGTCATCGCGTCCGGAAGTTTCAATAAGTGATTCTGACACGGTTAAAAAAGCAGCTCCTCCTGCCAGAACGCATCGAAGGTCACGTCGGAAGAGAACTCATGAGGCAGTTCAAAGTCCCTCTTCTCTGGACGATTCCACAGCTCCGATACCAGCTGCCCCTACTTTGGAGCCTGGAGGCGATACACAATCAGCTCCTCCGAAAGCAGAGTAGTCCCATTGCACCACGTTGCTGCCGCATGCATTTTATCTCTGTCTCCCTGCTGAATATCAGACATCAGCAGGGATTTTTTGTTTAGCTGCTGAATATACTTTATTGAAATGTGTGTTTCGTTTGAGATGTCCATCTTAAAACATTCTGGAGGAGAGTTTTTTGCAATCCAGCGCGCCATTAAATGAAATTGGATCCGCCGGTTCAGATTCCACGCTGGAAGCATCTGCCCGATCTGGAACTACTCGCAAATCCTGGTTCAGTCTCCGAGTGATCGTCATTGCTCTCCTATTCGCTCCGATCAACGCATATTGGTGTGCAGACCAGCTGGTCGATGTAATCTTTTCTTTGATGGTGCCTCCCGTCGTGTTAACGCTGATTGTAGCGGTAGCCAATCTTTTTGTACGTAGATTCGCACCCAGGTATGCATTGAATCAGGGTGAGCTCATAATTTTTTATAGTATGCAAACCGTGATTGCCGCTATCGGGTCTGAGTGGATGACTGAGATCAACCCCTACATTCACTCGTATGCGTTGTTTACTGACGCCGATACACATTTCAATACCTATATCAACCCCTACTCAAACAAATGGTTTTTCATTCAGCCGCAAGATGCCGCAAAATTCATCGATTATAAAAACGGTGGTTTTCGATTCCCCTATTTTCTTTCGCACCTGCATCTCTGGTGGCCGTACATCTTCTCCTGGACTGTGTTTGTAACCCTTGTATGCCTGGCTATGCTTTGTATCAACAGCCTAATGCGTGATGAGTGGACAAACAGAGAGAAACTAGCATTCCCTATTATTCAGCTTCCCATGGCGATTGTTCAGGCAGGAGCCGGAGACACAAAAGTCTGGAAGAGTAAATTTTTCATTGTCCCGTTCATAGCCATGTTTGTGATAGATATGATCAATGGCTTTCATTTTCTCTATCCGAGCATACCGCTGCTGAATGTGCGTTTCATTGGTGATCTGGTACTTCTTTTCCCGTCCCCTCCACTAAATGCTATTGGATGGACACCTATTGGTATTTTCCCCTATATGGCAGTTATCGGGTTTTTCATGCCAACCGATCTGCTGTTTTCATGCATCTTCTTTTTCTTTTTCCGTAAATTTTTACAGATATTCACCTACGCCATCGGCTACACCGAAAGTGCGGGCGTATTTGGCGGAGGCGGGCTGGTTCCCGGACCGCCCTATTTCAGTGAACAGTCATGGGGTGCATTTTTAGCCCTATTTGTTACTGCGGCGTGGGTAGCCAGACACTACCTGAAAAATGTGTGGCATCAGATAAGATCTGGCAAGTCAGACGATAGTCTTGGCGTGCCGCACCGTTTCGCGTTTTCCGGCCTGATCTTAAGCCTCATTGGAATAGCTGCCATCGGCCTGTTCATAGGAATACCGCTCTGGATGGTTGGATTAGAAACTCTGCTCTTCCTGGCTTTCAGTGTCGCTCTCACGAGAATGCGCGCACAGATCGGAGCGCCGTCGCATGAGATGGCATTTATGGGGCCTAACCAGATACTGGTTGACTTTATGGGTACGCAGTCGCTTTCTACCAGCGCTGTCAGCCGAGTCGTCACCACTTTCTTCTTTATGAATCGCATACACCGCACACATCCCATGCCGCATCAGTTGGAAGCGATGAAGATGGGAGATTCCGCCCGTCTGAACCAGCGCGCACTCTTCCTTGCTATCCTGGTTGCGACTATCATTGGAAGCGTGCTAGGGCACTGCACCTACATCTACAATGGGTACCGGTTCGCAGCCAAGAATCAAGGCGGTGACGCTGCCGGCGTCGTTGCCCAGCTTATTGAGGCACACCACCCGCCTAATCCAGTGGCTATCCTTTTTGTAGTTCTCGGATTTGCCTTCGTTCTTCTGCTCGATTTTATCCGATTCCGTGTTCCCTCTTTTCCGCTGCATCCCATGGGATATGCACTGGCTATGAATTTTGGGCTGGACTACTTCTGGTTTGGGCTGGTGATCGTCCTATTAATAAAGATTTTTGTGGAACGATACTACGGTTTGAAAGGGTATGATAAGCTGCACCAGGTTGCATTGGGTATAATACTTGCAGAGTTCTGCGCGGAGACAATCTGGGCAGTCTACTCAATGTACTACAGGCAGGCGACCTACAGCATTTCGATTAATGGGCGGCTGGGTTGGGATCAATAGTGGGAGCAGAATAGTGAATGAACTGGTAATGGAGCAGGCTCGAAAAGCTAAAAAAGCTTCACGAAAACTAGCGGCGCTGAGCACGGATACGAAAAACCGCGCATTGCTCGCCATGGCTGATGCGGTTATCGCTCGTCAGGATGAGATAATTACCGCGAACTGCCTTGATCTGACAGCGGGCAAAGAACGCGGACTTTCTGGTGCGCTGCTCGACAGGCTGGCGCTGAACGAAAAACGGATTGCAGCGATGGCAGAAGGACTACGGCAGATTGCAGCCCTTCCTGATCCTGTCGGTAAGATTATGGATGGAACCCGCCGTCCAAACGGTCTCGAAATTCAGCGCGTGCGTGTGCCGTTCGGAGTGATTGGAATTATCTACGAGAGCCGCCCGAATGTGACTGCCGATGCTGCGGGCCTCTGCATCAAATCGGGGAATGCTGTGATTTTGCGTGGCGGGTCGGAAGCTATTCACTCGAACACGAAGCTTGCGAAAATTCTGAGTTCCGTCGGTGAGCAAGAGGGACTGCCGGAAAACAGCGTTCAGCTCATTGAATCGACTGACAGAGAAGCTGCGCTGACCTTGATGCAGGCGGAAGGCCTTGTCGATCTGCTGATGCCGCGAGGAGGAGAGAGTCTGAAAAAGACCGTCCTTGCGAATGCCAAAATGCCGGTGCTTACTTCGTTGGGAGGCAACTGCCATACTTACGTGGATGATACTGCCGACCTGACGATGGCGGAAGAGATATCATTCAATGCGAAAGTCTCGCGCCCCTCTACCTGCAATGCAATGGAGACACTGCTGGTACACAGTTCCAAAGCTGCTGACTTACTGCCCAAACTGCTCACGCGTCTGGCAGACGCCGGAGTTGAGATTCGAGGATGTGAGCGCACCCGTGAACTATATCCGGCTGCTGTACCTGCCACTGAGGAAGATTGGGAGACCGAGTACCTCGCCATGATCCTGGCTGTTAAGTTAGTCGATTCGATCGATGAGGCAATGGATCACATTGCACAATTTGGCTCCAGTCACTCCGAGACAATTGTCACGGAAAGTTACGCCGCTTCTGAAAGGTTCACGCAGGAGGTCGACTCCGCCTGTGTCTACGTGAACGCCTCTACCCGTTTCACTGACGGTTTCGAATTCGGCCTGGGCGCTGAGGTCGGGATCAGCACACAGAAACTCCACGCACGCGGCCCCATCGGACTCACCGAACTCACTACCTACAAATCTATTATCCGAGGAAACGGTCAGATTCGCGTTTGATTTGGTGGCTGGCTCAGATTGCCAGCACCAACTTCTCTGCCAATATCTCTTTTCTTAAGCAATCCCTCTCCACTATTACAATCCCCAGTATGATAATGTATAAATTCATTGTCCACGAAATACTCAAAATAACACGAAAAAAAATGCAAATACATAATACGGGAAAATTCTTTCTCTGATTTTATATTTCTCTGATTCCGTTTTGAGCAGTTGATGTAGAGTACTATAATTGGATAGTTGAATACATCCTTTTTCGTGTTATTTCGTGTATTTCGTGGACAAAAGTCTGAAAGGAAGCTGTCATAATGTCTGATGTAATATACAAAGAAGAGAGCTTCGAGATTATGTGGGCCTGCTTTGAGGGTTACAAATCCATGGGCAGCGGTTTTCTCGAAGCTGTCTATCAGGAATGTCTTGAAATTGAATTTAATAAAAGAGGGATCAATTTCAAATTATTCCAGCGTTTGCCCGTTAACTATAAGGGAATCGGTCTCAACCAGTTTACGAGGCAGATTTCGTATGTTATGGATGAATTATTCTTGAATTGAAAGCTCTGGAGAAAATTTCAGCTCAACATCGCGCTTAGACGCTCAACTACATGAAGGCGACTGGTCTCAAGCTTGGGCTGATACTTAATTTCGGACACTATCCTCTTCTTCAATATGAGCGTCTGACTTCGAATGATCACTGGATATCCGATTCTCAAACTCACAATAAAACATTAATCGTCTTGAAATAAAGAGTCAGCAAGGACTTCGAATAGGTTCGAGTTTTATACCCTCATCCCTGATCATTTATGATACATTTATTATGGTGAGCAGCTGATTCTCTTTTTACAATGCTCCTTTTAGAACGATATAGATGCGGAATGCATCTTAACCTATCGTTGAAAGGATTATTTTTTGACTATTTCAGAAGCAGCTTCTATCGGAGATGTAGAAACCATTCGATTGTTATTGGAGGCAGGAGGCGATCCAAACGCTGCTGAATCAGAAGAGTTTGCAACACCGCTTCTGGAAGCTGCGCAGGGTGATCATGTTGACGCCGCGCGAGTTCTCCTGGACGCAGGCGCCGACATGTAACTCAACCATGAAGGCAGTGAGGCACCTTTCGTGATGGCAGTCGAGCATAGAAGTCTAGGCGTTTTCAGGCTTTTGCTGGAACGCGGTTACCAGCTTGAGAAAGAAAATCAAGATCAGATCGGTGGGATGTTCATACGGGCCGCTGAACAAGGGCTATTGGAAGTAATACGTTGGTTGTTAAAGCAGGGAGTCCCCGTCGATGCCACCGACTTTGCTGGCTGCACCGCCTTGATTCGTGCAGCTAGTAGAGATCGTTTGGAAATGGTTGAGGAACTGCTTAGAGCAGGTGCAAATCCTAATCATCGCGATAATGATACAGAAACGGCATTGATGTGGGCATCTGATCATGAAGGAAACGCTGCAGTTCTTCGCGCCCTTATTGAGGGCGGTGCGGACATTCATGCACTCAATGATTTGGAAAGCACCGCTCTGTCCTGGGCTATAACACGCGGAGATCTGGAAATGGTTGAGACTCTTTTGGATGCAGGCTCGCATTGGAGCAATCCGAGCCTCATAGTACATGCAGTTCATCGTGGTCGCGCAGATATTGTTAAGACGCTGCTGGATCGAGGCGCCAATCCAGACACTGAATATTTCGCTGAGAAAAAGACGCTTCTAGAATTTGCCAGGAATCGCTGCCTTAGAGACGTAGCTAACCTGCTTAGGCAGGCAATAGCCGATAAGGAACTTCAGGAAACCGGGGGAACTTCTCCACCCCCTTTGTATCCAGTAGGCACTCATGTACGAACAGTTTCAGGGACATACCGCGAAGGGTGGATAGTCTACACCGAGTGGAATTTCAAACACGGCAGATATGGGTACTATCTTGAAGTGGAAGGGCATCTCAGTATCGTAAAAATGGCTCGAAACGATACTGGGATGATGACTTGGAGATCATAGCTTAAATCGAATAGCTGCTGTTTATTTTCTGCCATCTGGCTGCGAATCAAACTATTCTGTACTGGAACCGTGGATTTTAGTGACGTATGGCAATAATACCAGTATATAAGAGTGGTATAAGTTCCCAACGCGTAAAATATACTCATGAATAGTGAGAATGAGCTGATAGCTATCTACGGATAGATTTATCAGCTCATTTTTTTGTGATTTTTGCGCCTTTTTGCGGTAAATACTAAAATCTCAATGCCTGCACGGAATAACCTCGTGCTAATCTCCAAGCTTAAGAACGCTGAGGAAGGCTTCCTGGGGAATTTCTATGCTGCCTACCTGCTTCATTCTTTTCTTGCCCTCTTTTTGCTTCTCCAGCAGTTTTCTCTTTCGCGAGATATCTCCGCCATAACATTTCGCGATAACGTTCTTGCGGAATGCTTTCACCGTCTCGGCAGCGATGACGCGTCCACCGATGGCGGCCTGAATTCTCACCTCGTACTGCTGCCTTGGAACTACCTCTTTCAGCTTCTCTACAAACAGCCTGCCGCGCGACTGCGCCTTATCACGATGTGTGATGAATGAGAGAGCATCCACTGGCTCTCCGTTAAGCATGACGTCGATTTTAACCAGGTTCGAGTGTTGATAGTCGCTCAGTTCATAGTCGAATGAGGCGTAGCCCTTCGTCCGTGATTTTAGTTGATCGAAGAAATCCATCAGTATTTCAGAGAGCGGGAGTTTGTAGTGCAGCATCACTCTGTCCGTCGCAGGGTACTCCATCTTTCCAAAAATACCGCGCCGATCACGAGAGAGCTCCATGATGGTTCCCACATAGATACTCGGCAGCATCACCGTGGCATCCACGTAAGGCTCCTCCATGTGGTCTATAGTGGTGGGTGACGGCAGGTGAGCGGGATTGTCAATCTCAACAACGGTGCCGTCCGTTTTAAATATTTTATAGATAACAGAAGGAGATGTTGCGATCATGGAGATATCGAATTCACGTTCCAGGCGCTCCTGCACTATCTCCATATGGAGAAGACCGAGGAATCCGCAGCGGAACCCGAAACCGAGCGCTGCGGAGGTTTCTGGTTCGAATGAAAGAGCCGCATCGTTCAGCTGTAGTTTCGATAGCGCTTCCCGGAGGTCGGAGTACTGCGCTCCATCCACAGGATAGAGGCCGCAGAAAACCATCGGCTTTGCAGTTCGATAGCCCGGAAGCTGTTCTGCAGCGGGACGATCCGCCTCCGTAATCGTATCTCCTACGCGCGCATCACCGATTGTTTTAATGCTGCAGGCGACATATCCAACCTCGCCCGTTTCGATACTTGCCCCAATCTGCCTGCCGGGTGCAAAGGTACCTACCTCAGCAACATCGAAATCCTTCTCAGTCGCCATGAACCGAATCTTCTGGCCAGGCCGAATTGCGCCATCTACCACACGCACATAGCAGACTACTCCCAGATACTGATCAAATTTGCTGTCAAACACAAGCGCTCGAAGTGGGGCGTCCGGTTTTCCATGCGGAGGTGGAATATAATCTACAATCGCCTCAAGGATTTCTGCAATTCCGATTCCCGCTTTGGCGCTGGCTAAAATAGCATGAGAGGCATCCAGGGTGAGCACGGACTCAATCTCTTCGCGCACACGCTCGGGGTCAGCGGCGGGGAGATCGATCTTATTAATAACCGGTATCAGTTCGAGATTGTTTTGATAGGCGAGGTTGACATTTGCGAGAGTCTGCGCTTCGACGCCCTGTGCCGCATCCACAACCAGCAATGCGCCTTCACACGCCGCGAGCGACCTGCTGACCTCGTAGGTAAAATCGACATGTCCCGGTGTATCGATCAGGTTGAACTGATACTCCTGCCCGTCTTTAGCGATATAGTTGAGACGGACAGCGGTCATCTTGATAGTGATGCCGCGTTCACGCTCGATGTCCATAGTATCAAGAAGCTGAGCCTGCATATCTCTGCCTGCGATAGTATGCGTTGATTCTAGAAGACGATCAGCAAGTGTGGACTTTCCATGATCGACATGTGCGATAATACAAAAATTCCTGATGTGGCTTTGGCTCATTGTGCGGCAAATCTCCCTGATCATTATAGCATATCGAATGAATGCAGAGCCGATTTCGTTGATTCATATACGGCAGGCAGGTTCAAAGAAAGGCATGGTGATGACGTTGGTGCAATTGTAAAGGAAATATGACCTCTCATGAAGAAAATGTAAATTCATTTCGTTTAAAGGATCTTCTCATGTCAACTGAATCCTCACACAATCTGCCGTTTTTGGAGGGAGTAATTGCGCCGATGCTCACCCCTGTCCATTCAGATGGTTCGCTCGATCTTACTGGTGCGGCGTCTTTTATAGAATGGCTGATATCCCGTCGATGCGTGCGCAGCGTATTCGCGCGAAGCGGCATGGGTAAGATGTTCACATTCACGGTAGATGAAACTAAACATTTTGGCGAGACGGTGGTGAAGGCGGCGAATGGTAAAATAGGCGTGCTCATAGGTTCCAGCGGTGAATGGACTACGCGTGATAAGGATCGCACTCACAAACCTGATGCTGAAAAATATCTGACACAGGCTGTGGAGCTAACACTGCATGCAGAGAAGATTGGAGCAAATGCTGCGGTTCATGTAATGCCGGAGGCCTACGTTCCTCGAAATGGTGAGTCAATAGAGGACGCTTCTTTCAGATATTTCCAGACTATTCACGATGCCGCTAAGATTCCATTGGTGATCTATCAGCCAGGCGGAATCGAAAAGGACTACCAGATGACACCTGCCCTTTTGCGAAGGCTGATAAAACTGCCTCGAATTGCGGGTATGAAAGTCTCAACTGCGGACGACCATATTTTTGGACCTCTTGCAGAAGTTGTCCGTACGTCTAATTTTGCGCTCATTGCGGGTAATGAAAACTACTTCCTCCGAGCCATGGAGCAGGGCGCAGTCGGGGTTATTGGCGAAGGCTGCAATGTCTATCCTGAAATTCTGGAATCGATTCGTGTCCATTATCTGGCTGGCCACCTGAAGGATGCAGAACGCGCTCAAGCAGATGTTCCTCGTGCATTGGAACTCACGCACGGCTACAGTGGCACCATAATGTGGAAACAGGTTTTGAAAGAACGCGGAGTGAAAATTGATTATTACGATAGAAACAAAGAAGCTGCCGCACCGAGCGAGGCCGTTCTCAAGGTGGATAAACAACTTCAAAGTATGCTCGCGAATTACTAAGCCGGCATTTACGGAAAAAATATTACCAGACCGGATAGCCCATCATAGCCTGTCTACCATGATCTATTTAAATGTGCTGAAAAATAATTTAAATAAGAACTCGTGGTGTTCGACTCAGCCAATAT
>JBBRDM010000002.1:0-78219 GCA_038203935.1 Chthonomonadales bacterium | reverse complement strand
ATATCACTGGTACTATCAGGATGGCTCCGAATATGTGTGGGAGGATGAGACTACTCCGCTGGTTCAGGACCTACAACCGGGCGAAAAAGTTTCGGAAATGATTGCCTGGGTCACTGCGCCTCCAACTGATGGAACTTACACGCTGGTGTGGGATCTCAAAGTAGGGGATACCTGGGCGTCAACGACTTCAAGCATGAACTGTTTTGATGAGTCGGTTCGAACAGTGGAAGTGATGGGTGGCCGGCTGACTTATACGGATCTTACGAAAGCTTTTAATATCGACGGAATGTCTGAAACGGGCAGCGTCTCGGATGGAGATTTCGATGGAAAGGGGACTAGTTTCCCAGCCGACCTCGCGCCGCCTTATGCTACTTCGCCGTTTACTCCCGCTGGCTCATGGCTGCCATCGGAGAAAAGCGGCCCGGAATCGCAGCGAAGAATCTGCTTCCGTTGGGGCCCTAAGGAGGGCAAGGCTAAGAATTTTATCTCCTGCCGAGGCCAGCGTATCGATTTTGCCAAGACTTCGGGCGAGTGCCGCGTGCTCCACATGCTGTGCGCAAGCTCCGGAAAAGATGTGGCCGCCAATCTCAGATTAATTTTCCAGGAGCCCACCAGCGAATCGGAAGACCAGTATTCTATGCAGGTAAGCGCCTGGGACCAGCCTCCTGCCCATGGAGAACAGATCGCCTATCTTTCCTACGGACGGCATACGCCACAAGGGCCTCAACCCGGTACGATTGCACTGTTTCATGTAAGTATTGTTGTGAAGGAGCCCAGAAAACTGATCGCGTTAAAACTGCCGGATATGCCGGAATTGAAAATTGCCGCAATCACGCTGGAGAAATAGTGCCAATTCTACCTAACGATAGATACTTTATTTCATAGCTCTGAATTTTATTGACAGGAACGATTTATGGATTTTACATTCGATCACATTGCGCAGCAGGTTCCAGATATTGCCGAAGCCATAGAATGGTATCAAAAGACGATTCCATCCACCAATATTCTTTATCAGGATACTAGCTGGGGTTTTATCGAAGTTAATGGGGCCAAACTGGCTTTTGTTCTGAAGGATCAGCACCCTGGCCATCTTGCCTGGAAAGTTTCTGAAGCGGATCTGGAAGAACTTGCTGCCCGCTGGGATAAGCCGATTGCCAAACACCGCGACAATACGCGCAGTTTCTACCTCGAAGCTCCCGGAAGCTGCTGGATTGAAATTATATCCTACCCTCCCGAAACCTAACTCTCCTCCTGTTTGCAAAATCAAATAGAGTATTTATTTCCGGGCAGAATACCGCTCGGCCCGCCCAGGAAGAACCCGAAATTGGAAGGCGTGAGTGGAATAAGGGGAACAATCATCTATGGCACTTAGATTTAGGCGCTGAGAGCGAAGGACTGTTTGCCCTGCGCTCACAGCTTGATTTGATGAGATTCCTTTTAAACTTTCCTGTCGATATGCTATTTCTTCTTTTTCAAATGGTGGTGGGCCAGTCCCGCGGCTGCAGCACCAGTTAAGACTGGGTGTTTATGCATAAAACCATGATGACGGCTTTTAGCATAGCGGTATGTGCCATATCCGACCGCTGCCGAAGCTGCATTAGGATGCCGGTGAATAAAGTTTTTATGCGGAGGCTTTTTATGAATCGTGCTGCTTTGGGCCAGCGTTGTGGATGAAAATCCCATGACTAAGAGAGCGGCTGCTGTTGAGACCGCGAGTTTATTGAAAATTTGGAATGGCATGAAAACTTCTCCTCGAAAAAATACATCTTCTAAACCTCTTTAGTGGATTCATCCTATTATGTTTAGCCTGTATTAGTCTCCACTGAATCACATAAATCAAAATGGTGTGGTGATTCAATCAGAGGCCAGCTAATAAGCGGGCAGAAATTAATCAAAATGTACTTCGCTATATGCCCGGTTAGAAGGAAACCACCTACACAAGAGATAGTCACAGCTTCAGGAAAGTTCCAAATCCAGGAGAGACTGCTCCATTGTTACCAACTGTTATATTCCGCGCACAAATACTGAACGCATATTCCTAGGTTGGCTGGTGTGCGCCGTCCATGCCCTTGTCGGTATCGTCGGTGGCGGAGATAGGCCCGTTCACCAGGAAAGCATTATAATCGCTGTTCAGCTCGTCGAAAAGGAAGGCGGGCGGGCTGTAGAGGCCGTCTGCATCCCGATGGTACTTCATCTAGTGCCCGAAGCAGTCAGTGCGGTTGGTAAAGTTGGTATCACTCGCCGCGACGATGGGATCGTACTCCGTCTCATCGGCGGCCTGCGCCTCCTCCATCCGAATATCGTAGGTGTGCTACCAGTCTATATCGAAGGGGCAAATGTGGTCGTTTTCGAGATGTGAAAAATCTACCCAAGCTGCATTACCCTTTAACTAACTGTCCACTATTTCGGGGGAAGTCCAACTTCAATTAAGGAGTGCGAAGGATTAGCCTGCTGAAATATTCAGCCACTAGACATGATAATATTATCACAAACGGTATTGTGAAATAAATAGCTACATGTGGTTTCTTGCCTCCTTTACCTGTACGTAAATGGATTGCGAACACAATAATACCCCACGTAAGAAAAATAATTGACTGTGTAAGAGATTGCATTTGAGATAAATAACGCACTTTATTTATGTCATACATGATGTTCCCTCTCCCCGTTTCTGGAAATAGTCATAATATGGACTTGGACTTCCGTCGAAGTGGTCGGTTCGCTTTGACAACGAAAGGCTTCGATTTAGTATTTGAGCCATAGGAACCGCCACCTGACAGTTGTGCGCGCAGTCGAGCAATTTCCTCTTCGAGTTCAGTCACCCTAGCCAGCAGAAGACTAACCATCTCCTGTAACTGCGTGATAGTCGCTTGAGCATTATTTGCCCTAGAAGTATCTTTTAAGCTCATACAGTTATATTAACATGCACCAGCAAAAAGACTCCCTGTTTGTGAAAATATTTAAAAATAATTTCTATCGCCGCATCGACTCTGTACAGTTATGCTCTATCTTGCATTCATCCCGGATTATTCTCTTGGAAAATTGTGGCTGAGCATTGAGCTCAGCCTTGTACTTTCGGCATTAGATATTGCTCTGTAGACCAGGCATCCGGAAGAAAATTTCCTCTACCACAGCGACCGTGGCAGTCAGTATGCCAGTAGCGATTATCTAAACAGACTCAAAGCGACTGGAATCACCTACAGCATGAGCCGCAAATGAAACTGCTGGGATAACGCTCCCATAGAGAGTTTCTTTGGTAACCTCAAAAAGGAGTATATAGGTGACGATTTATCACCCTAAGATAATCAAGTAATAAATATTCCAATGAATCGAACCCTGGCATAACCAGAAACGCCTGCACTCCGCTTTAGACTATCTCCCATGAAGCATTTGAACAAAGATACAAACAACATCTTGCTAGCTTGAATACATCCTAACTTAATGTCTATAAAAACGAGGGAGGATCAGAAACATGCCCAATCGATTTTATATATCGAAAAGAATCTTGTATTGCATATCTGTATTTGGAATTACGGGACAATCGATACCGTAAGTTCTGCATGTTTCACGTATGACTAATGTAATTTCATCAACATCTAGTTTCGATGAGTTGATTGCTACATGATTATAATAGGGACCATCTGTTAAAACACAGATAATTGCATCCGAGCATAATTCTGTTAACGACTTCCGATAATTGCATAATTTCCGAATATTCGACCATAATTTCAAAGCTATTGCAGAATCTTGATTGAATGATTTTTCTAATTGTAATATCAATTTTTCAAGTTCAGTTTCTGTCTTATCAAATCCAAATATTCTAAAACCATATTCACCAGTATAAGAAGGCCAAATACTTCTGGGATCTATGTCTTTACAATCTATTCGATAAATTACTAAATCATGTTGAATTGAACTATGTATTTTCTTGAATTTTATCCCAAGTTCACCAAATAACAGGTTTGATTCAACTTTGTTTATTTCTCCGACGCACCAAGCCCAACTTGAACTTCCACATAATTTTGCCACACATAACCCTATTATCTTCGGATAGTTGAATGGCAATTCTTGTTTTTTGGCACGTAATAATTCATCAGTATTACTTATATGAGTATTACTTTTGGAAAAGGTGGTCAGAACTCGGCACAATTTATCATCCGGAACCGAATTTATATCTAATACTCTTCCACGATCACCAAAACGTGAGTGAGTTTCAGTAATAAGGGTCATTCGTGGAATGGTTACTTCATCTATTGTCATTTATTACCTCTAGAAACATTTATAAGACTTTACATGAACGGTAGTCCTCCCCCGTTTTTATGTACAGGAGGTTAAGCGGCTATCGCTTCAGTTTGATGCCGTTGTCGATGTCGTTTCTCAAATTCTACCGGACTCTGATATCCAAGGGTTGAATGCAGGCGTATTCTGTTGTACCAGATTTCAATCCAGTTGAAGATTGCAGCACGAGCTTGTTCTTTTATAATATACGTTGAACCATATACCAGCTCCTTTTTGAGACTGGCAAAGAAACTCTCTGTAGGTGCGTTGTCCCAACAGTTCCCTTTGTGGCTCATACTGTACACGATCCCTGCTTTTTTGAGCTTTTGTCGATAAACACCACTGGCGTACTGGCTGCCTATATCACGGTGACAAAGCAGTTCGGAAGTAGGTCGTCTGCTTATGATAGCCAGCTCCAGGGCAGAAAGAACCAGGCCGTAAAGTGCTTAATTGTGCCGTCCATACCCTTGTCGGTATCGTTTGCGGGTGAGATGGGGCAGCTCACAAGGGCAGCGTTGTAGTTACTGCTTATCTCATCGAAGAGGAAGGCAGGCGGGCTGTAGAGACTTTTGCATCCCGGTGGTATTTCATCTTTTGCCCGAAGAAATCCGTGCGGTTGGTAAAGTTGGTATCGGTGGCCGCGGCAATGGGATCATAGTCTGTCTCATCGGCACCCTGCGCCTCCTCCATCCGGATATCGTAGGCATCCTGCCACCCGATACCGAAGGGACCAATACCTGTAAAATTCTCAATCGAGTTCAAGCTGGACTAATCCCAATTACTAGTATCTGCCTCATTTTCACTACTCAGAGATTTCAATACGAATTCAGTTTTCCTTCGTTCGGCTGCTATTTGCAATTCTACGACAGAATTGCGATCAAGGTCATCTGCAATCTCGCGTAAACGAACTGCATGAGATTTTAAAACTTTACCGCCATATGCAAATCTAAGAAACCACATTTTACGGTCAATATCATCTGTGTCTTTCCTTAACCAGTTTGTTACTTCATGCAATAAGTATGCATTTTACAATAGCTGTCGCTGATTTATACCGGGAGGATTGCAGCGATACATAAGCCTATTCACTTTTCAAAAGTTTTGAACCGGATTGTATTGCTTCAAGTTCCATACGCAGGCCATGCAGGTTAACGGGCAGTCGTGCGCGAATCGCGGTCAGCGTATCCTTATAAGCAGTTGTGTTACGGCCGCCAATCAAAATGGGAATATCTTTACCCAGGCAGCGGCGCAAAGTAAGAAGCTCATCCGGCAGCCGTGCATCATCAGGCGGATAGACAATACTGAGGGCGACCGCTTGCGCTCCGATTCGGTGAACAGCTCCTGCGATCTCTTCGGCAGGCGTGTTGGTTCCAATATAGAGGACGCGCCATCCCTGAAGCGCTGCCGATACCGCCGCCAGGAGAGCGCCGAACTCGTGATGCTGCCCTGCTGAGGTGGATACCACAACACATGGCGCAGGCAATGATGGCTGAAAAGAGCTGAGTGTCCGCATAAGATGCGTCCGTAAAACAGTGGTTGCCATATGCTCGTCCGCGATCCGAACATGCCCCTCTCGCCAGCCATTTCCCATATAATACAACAGTGGAACAACCACCCGGTCTATCATCCCCATCGCTCCCAGCATAGCAGAAGCCCGTGCGAGCAAGTTTTCCAGAGCTTCGGCATCCAGCCTGTCGATTGCCAGCATGCATTCATCCAGGAATGAAGCCGGCTCACTGTTCTCCGCTGTTTCCTCCGAAGTCTCCATCGCTGGAAAAGCGCCCGCCAGACTACGAAGCTCTGCAACCGATAGTTTTGCGATATGACTGATCTTGTGTCCCGCTTCTACCGATTTTCTGAGCAGAGTCAGCTTTTCAATGTCCTCTTCCGTATACAGTCTCCGATTTGTCGGTGTTCTTTCGGGAGTAAGGACTGTATAACGTTTTTCCCATGCGCGTATTACAAAAGGCGTTGTTCCTGCCAGTAATGCTGCCTTCTGAATTGTATATTCTAGTCTCATAGAACTAAACTATACACTATTGTTCACGAATAATCAAATTTCCAGACTCATATTTGAGTACATGTCTAATAATATTGAGATTAAATTACTGAAAATCTGGATAATTTAGATTTTGTATAATATTTATTTCATAAATATTATACAAAATGTTGACTTTATCAAAAAAAGATGTGATAATATTAGACAGAGTGATGCAGCATAACTAAATAGCTCTTCACTTCGACGAAAGGAAGTAAATTGTGATGCTCAATATTTTTAAACTGGATTCAGTCTTGAAGGCCGGTATGCTGTGCGGGGTTCTATTTCTCACGGCAGGCGCATCTGCGCGAGCTGCAGATGATATTGTAGATACCGCCGCCAAAGCCAAATCGTTCAAGACACTCGTGGCGGCTGTGAAGGCTGCTGGACTGGTTGATACACTTAAAGGGCCTGGTCCATTCACTGTATTTGCCCCCACCGATGCAGCTTTCAAGAAGCTGCCGAAGGGTACTGTTGAGACTCTGCTAAAGCCTGAAAATAAGGAAAAACTCATTTCAATTCTCACCTACCACGCGATTTCTGGTAAAGTGATGGCTGCAGATGTTATGAATCTCAAAAGCGGAACGAAAGTCAAGACCGTCAACGGAAAGTCCGTTACCATTACGACCGGGCATGGAGTCCATGTGGATAAAGCCAAAGTCATTAAAACTGATATTGAATGCACCAACGGTGTAATCCATGTGATAGATACTGTACTTCTTCCTAAATAGCATCGCTTGGGTATCGTGTCTGAGAAAATCGTTTCGGGCACGATACCTCCTTTTTAAATTGTACGGAGCCGGCCGATACGGCCGGAGCATAAACTAATATGAATAAACGAAGAGTATTGGTGACTGGCGCGACCGGTTATGTAGGAGGGAGGCTCGTGCCGATTTTAATGCAGAAAGGATACAACGTGCGCTGTTTGGCGCGTGATCCAAGGAAGCTGGCCGGACGCTGGAATGCCGATGCTGCCGGTGAAGGGCAGGTAGAGATTGTTTGTGGTGACGTGCTCGAGCCGGAGACACTGTCCACTGCTCTTTGTGATATCGATGTAGCTTACTATCTCATTCATGCCATGGGAGATGGAGAAAAAGGCTTTGTTGAGCGTGAAAAACGGAGCGCTGCTGAGTTTGCGCGAATTGCCGGCGAACAGGGAGTAAAGCGCATCATTTATCTGGGCGGATTAGGACGACGTAACTCAGAAACCTCCGATCATCTGCGGAGCAGACATCAGACTGGTGATCTGCTTCGAACCGGATCTGTACCAGTGACTGAACTGCGCGCTGCCGTGATTGTCGGAGCGGGCAGCGCTTCCTTCGAAATGCTCCGCCACCTCACAGAAAAGCTTCCTATTATGGTGTGTCCACGTTGGGTAGAGACACGCACCCAGCCAATTTTCATCAACGATGCGCTGGCATATTTGATCTGTGCAATGGAAACTCCAGAAACTGAAGGCAAAATTCTAGACATAGGCGGCCCGGACGTACTGCCTTATCGTGATATGATGATGACCTATGCTTCTATTAGAGGGCTGAATCGCACCATTATTACGGTGCCTGTACTCACTCCTCGGCTGTCGGCGTACTGGGTAAATATAATGACGCCTATACCGGCATCCCTTGCATTTCCGCTTATCGAGGGCCTCAAAACGGAGACTGTCTGCGAGAACGATGATGCCAGCCGTCTTATGCCCATCCCTCTCACACCTTTTCGTAAAGCAGTGGAACTCGCCATTCAGGCTACTGATATGCTCGAAGTGCCTACTCGCTGGACGGGAGCTCAGCGAGGCGCGATCCCTCAGGCTTTTAACCTGGATTCTATTCCCGCTAAATCACTGCTTCAGGATAGACAGATCGTGAATACCCAGGCATCAGTTAAATCGCTGCATCTTGCTCTTTCTCGCATTGGCGGAAGTCAGGGATGGTACTATGCGGATAGGCTTTGGACTATGAGAGGGGCCATTGATAGAGCTCTCGGCGGTGTGGGTCTGAGGCGAGGTCGTCGTCATCCAGAAGAGGTTTCTGTTGGAGATGCTATCGATTTCTGGCGGGTAGAAGAGTATACGCCGGACCATATCAGGCTGCGGGCAGAAATGAAAGTGCCAGGCCGAGCATGGCTGGAATTCCAGATTCATGAGACGAAAAAAAACGGCAACTCGCTGATTCAGACAGCCTACTACGAGCCGCGTTCCTTCTGGGGCAAACTCTACTGGTATGTTTTGATTCCAATCCACTATTTTGTATTTCGCGGTATGGCGCGTGGTATAGTTCGTTGGGCCGAACAGCATGATGCGCAAACCACAGGAGGATCGCAGGGTAATTCTGGAAAGAGATTCTTGAATGAACGATCTGGCATTTAGAAAAATGCGAGGAACACTCCTCATGTTTGAAGAGCATCTTATCCAGACTGGTGTTAACTCCAGTCGGAATGCAATTTTCGTTCATCTATTGGAGATTTGACACCAGGCGAATCCTCGAATGAACCGCTGATCATACTGCGAGGACTGCTGATAGAAAACCGTAATATTCGTTCAGCAATAGAAATAGAGGTTTTGATTACTTTTTCTTCTTCGTAAGGATTTGTAAGAGACGCTGCACGCTATGCAACGGTACATTAGGTTGTATTTTAGTCCAAAACGAAAAAACCAAACAATTCATTGTGACCTGAAGAAGATTCAGTCTAACAAATTTCAGTAACTAGTATCTGCCTTGTTTTCACTGCTCAGAGATTCCAATACGAATTCGGTTTTCCTTGTTTCAGCTGCTATTTGTAGTTCGATGACTGAATTGCGATCTAGGTTATCTGCAATTTCGCGTAAACGAACTGCGTAAGATTTTAAAACCTTACCACCATATGCAAATCTAAGAAACCACATTTTACGGTCAATATCTGCTGCGTCTTTCCGTAACCTGTTTGTTATTTCATGCAATTTATCTGATGCATCAGTTACCAATTCTGCCCATTCTAGTTTATCCATTTTTATTTATTTCCAGTGCGCGATGAATCTGGGCACCGCAGTCGATATAAAAGAGTGGATAGATCAATGATCTGAATCACTTTGGCATCATAAACCTACCCCTAATGCGAGAAACTTATCGGCGTTCACTAAACTCCACAGTCATAAGTATAAGAAAAATTCGCCTGCTTTGTCAAGAAAGATGTCAGCATCCTTCAAATTAAAGACTTTTTAATTTAGATTATCACTCCTGAAGCCTTCGAGCAAATGCATATATGCCTTTCAAATCACATGAATGCCAAAATTACTTTACTTAGATAGAATTAGGAGTGAATCTCTTTATTTTTTTGATTTTTTTGATAGCAAAATAGCATTGTATAATATGATTATTAGACCTCCCATCGCCATTATCGTAGAAGCTGATCCTTCCCAGACAACTACCCAGCCGCCTAATGTTAGCAGCGGGCCGTCATGATGGTTTAATGTACGCCAAATAAATAAAACAGTACTATCTAAGAATCCCACGATCATTAAAAATAGCCCAATCACATAAGCCCAAGTTATCTTTCTATTATTCATAGATTGGCTCTTCAATCATTGCAGTATTTTCTAAGAGTAAGTAGTTGCTGTATATTAACGGACGAAACTACGAGAGATCAGTGTGAATCAGACCAATCCGAGTTCAAATCGGGATGGTGGTATTGTAGCAATGATATACTTTTCACAGCGCTTAATCCATCGTGAGTGGAAAATTTCATGCTGTAAATGCAGTGAATTTAATCTATAAAAGTAAATCGTGAAGGCTTAGACAGTCTGATTCCATCCCTGATTGGCAGCGCGGGCGAGGATGTTTGATTTGCCGTCGAAATCTGACGTGATCTCCCAGAAGAAGAAGCCCCGCAGTCCGCTGACCATTGCCAGATGTCCCTTGCGCTTTGCAGACGCCTCGTCCTCGTAGGTTATCATCTCATCTCCACTTGGCTTAACGATATACGGCGACTGCGCATCCGCATCCAGCATCGGTTTCCAGCCGGATTTTATCAGGCGCACCGCCTCAATATAGTCCACCTCATCACCTACATAAGTGCCTTTTGGCGCGGGATCGCCGAAATGAGTCGCATGGATTCGTCTGCCGTAGTTTGGTATGCCCAGCATCAGCTTTTCCGCAGGCCATCCGCGACTTTTCCAGTAGGCGATCGATTTTATCACTTCCGGGAGAGGCGCATTGTGGAGAACTGTATCGACCCAGGGACCGCAGTAATCGTAAGTCATGATATTCATCCAGTCGACATAGGGCAGAAGGTCTTCCGTGATGAATCTCTTTCCGGAGTAGTCGTCCGCTGACACCGCCATCGTTATTAATGCTTTCGGAAGACGTTTTCGAAGGAGCTGAACCAGTGCGGATGTTCTGCCAGACTGGTCCGGATTCTCTGGTGCCTCCCAATCGACATCGACGCCGTCGTAGTGGAAATCGTGGACCCTTTTTACCAGTTGATCCGCAAGATCTTCCGTTTTATTCGCAGAAAGCGCCGCATTACTGTCGGCTCCGCCGATCGAGATAAGAACCTTCGCCTGTTTTGCATGTGCAGCGCTGATCAGTTTACGAGTTTGATCCTCAGAGGGAAATCGAAGCGGCCCGGTTTTGGATACCTCTGCGAACGCATGGCATATATGCGTGTAGAGACCCATCTCCAGCTGAGCAGGATCGACATCTTTCCACGAGGGCAGATAACCGAGAATCACCGGCTTACGAATCTTGTCCTCGCCGATGCCAGCTGCATTTGCTGAGGAGAGAGTACTCCCTGACAGTATGGTGAGTGACAACAGGGCGGACTGAAGCAGTTTCCGGCGGGAGATTTCTAAATTACTATCGGACATATTGAACGCTCCTTACTATCAAAAAAGTTTCTTACTGTCGAGCAGTAGTGTAATCGGGCCATCGTTTATTAGCGCAACCTGCATATCGGCTCCGTATTCGCCCGTTTCAACCGAAATATTAAAAGCTGCAAGCTCTGCTAAAAATCGTTTGTATAGCTTGAGACCGTTCTCACCAGAAGCGGCATCCGTGAAGCTTGGCCGACGGCCTTTTCTGCAGTCGCCGTAGAGAGTAAAATTTGAAACGACTAAAACCTGGCCGTTCGCTTCCACCAGAGATCTATTCAGCTTTCCATCACCGTCTTCAAAAACACGCAGATTGACGATTTTCTCTGCCAGCCATTTCGCGTCGTTCTCCGTATCTTCCTTCCCAACGCCTACCAGAACCATGAATCCGGCTTCTATCCGGCCAGTTTCTCGAACTATGTCATTCTCGTTCACGGTAACCGAAGCACTGCTTACTCTCTGAACTACAGCGCGCATGCACTCTCCTATTCACTGCGGCCTGGCTGCGGCCAAAATTTTAAGCGCCGTGTTTGCAGTGGTGAGGCGGGTGATCATTTCTGGAGTATGTGCTGCCGTCAGGGCATAGAGTGCCTGCCCCGGATCATCGGAGCTATACTCCCACGACCAAATGAGCGAGAGCGGGCCTCCCCCATCCTGAATCCTCTGCATCAGATCGCTGTCCCACTTGCCATCCTGCTCTTTTCCATCCACATAAAGTTTTTCGCCAAACTCCCCTATAAAGATCGGTTTACCAATTCTATCCGCCGCGGTCACAATCCAGGGAACTTCAAAAGCATGCTCTCCATCTCGCGTTATCCAGAGCGGAGCATCCTCAGTTTCTCCATAGATATGGATGCTGATAATATCCAGAGGTGCAGGATTGAAAAACTGCAGCATCGTGACATACTGTTCGTACAGATCTCGGCTCCAGTCCATCGGATAGTCTTTCGGAGTTTTGGAATCACGAAAATTAAGCATCTGCTGTCGAAGGTGCCAGGCTGCCGGGCGCATGTCTGCATTGCCGGATGTCACCAGATGATTCTTATCGAGACGCTTTATCAGTGTCGCCATCTGGATAAGAAAATCGCGGATCTGCTGAGAAGTTGGAAGCTGGTTATCCGGAAGTTTTTTCTGCTGAGAAGAGAGATCCGCTTCCAGATTGTACTCGTTTCCGATTTCCCAGAATAGGACCCTGTAGTCGTTTTTGTAGTGCGAGACTATAGTGGTGACATACTTAACCGCCAGATCATTTGATTTAGAACCGGGAGTTAAATAGTCCGCCACCTGCTCATCTTTACCAGTTTGTTTGCGAATGTATCCAGGCATCTGCTGAATATTGAATAAGAGGGAGGGAATAACGGTGATATGTGCCGCATCGCATGCCGCCAGCATTCTGTCGAAAGCGCCGAGCCATCTTGCTGGTTCTTTCTCAAAAATAGCGAGTTCATCCGGCCCCCAGCTTCCGCCGAAACATCGGACACAGGATATCCCTGCATCGCCTGCTCTTCCCAGCGAGGCGGCTGCATCGGCATCCTGGCCGTTCAGAAATTTCAGGAATAGATCGGGCATATTCGCCCCAATATTCCGATACGATTTGCCCGCCATTGTAAGCCGCGTACCGCGTGCTTTGAGAAACGCTGGTTTGGCCGGTTTCACTGCAGCTTTTTGAGCGGATGACGCTGTTGGAATCATTAGTATGAACACCAGCGACGTTATGAGGATATTTGTGATTATGTTCATCTTGAATATTTTAAATTTACCTCGTACTCTGCCACACTCTCAGATGCAGTTCCTCGTGGGAGATAAACCTTACTTCCCCAGATGCTCGTTCCTTGTGGAAGATATAACTTACCCCGCATAGATGCTCGTTCCTCGCGGGAAATATACCTTACCCATCCCAGATACTCCTTCCTCCCGGGAGAGCAGGTGACAGAATCTGGCATTTGCACCCCTCCGGAAGTAACGAGCATTTGAGGAGGTAAGGTGAATTCGTTCGATCTTTATCCGTTACCATACCACCACGGTACGAATTTTTCACGAGATAAACTCCCGGTACCCGGTCTGCGCCGATCTCGAATGTATTGAATGCCGAGAACACTCACCCCTAAAAACATGATCACCCAGACTAGAGAGAACGCCCGGTTGAGATACATGATGTAGAAGCGATTTTCAATCGAGGCAATTCGGTGATACTCCTGCCGAGATATGACTTTATCGACCAATCCTGCTTTCATAATTACATAGCGGCTCTCGACCTTGCGCGGATGCTCGCTGGTAAGGTACATTCTCACGCCGATGGCCGAATAGCATATCAAAGCAAATAATGCGAGCAGCAGCCACTTGAATAGAGCGATTAATTGACGTCGAGGATTGGTGGTAGGCATATACCAGCCGAGTAAAAATGCAGTCAATCCTACCCATAGCCACTCGATGCGGCTGCTGAGCAGGAATACGCCTATCGATAACAGTTGGAAATAGGTGAGGACATGGACGGTGATACTGACAATCAGACCTGTGATCGCGAATAAAATCACTACCCAGGGATGCTGTCGCGCAGTTTGAGTTTCTTGCACAGAGGTCACGATACTACACCTCCAGAGCAGCCCCGGTTTTTCTTATTCCATCGATAGCTCGTTCCAGCTTTATATCATCAATATCGAGATGGGTAACCAGTCGAATCCGGCGTGAGGCAGTAGTACTGCTAAGAATTCCGAAGTTCGAAGAGAGGTGCTGAACGAAGAGTTTTGCATCAACCAGAGTAGTGATATAGACCATGTTGGTAGGGGGTGAAGTGGTATCCACCTCTATCCCTTGCGTTTCTGCAATGCCTTCCGCCAGAAGCTTCGCTCTTCGATGATCATCCGCTAATCGGCTAATATTATTTTCCAGTGCATAGATACCTGCTGCCGCCAGCATGCCTGCCTGCCGCATCCCGCCTCCAAGCATTTTACGAATACGCCGCGCTTTCAAAATAAACTCTCTGCTGCCGCATAGCACAGAGCCGACCGGGCATCCCAGCCCTTTGGAAAGGCAAAATGTGACTGAATCTGCACAGGCAGCGAATTCGGATGCCGCTTTACCAGTGGTGACCGCTGCATTGAACAGTCTGGCTCCATCGAGATGAATCGGTACTTCATTCTCCTGAGCGATCTTCCAGAGCTGCTGGTGTATTTCCAGCGGAATAATCGCTCCGCCAGCACGGTTATGGGTGTTTTCTAATAGAATCAGCCCGGTTCCTGGAGAGTGCAGGGATTCTTTTCTGATTTGGGAGGCAATCTCTTCGATATCCGGAACGCCGGTCTTACTGCGAAACTGCCTGGTGAGTACCTGTGAGATGGTTGCGGGAAGCGCCACCTCGTACAACATTGAGTGCGCATCCTGGTCTAGAAGAACTTCATCCCCCGGCCTGGTATGCACTTTGATGGCAATGGAGTTGCTCATGGTTCCAGAAGGCACGAATAGCGCAGCCTCCTTTCCCATTATCGAAGCGGCTCGCTCCTGAAGCTGGTGAATGGAGGGGTCGTCATCGAAAACATCGTCGCCGACTTCTGCCTCGGCAATTGCCAGGCGCATCGCAGCAGAGGGGCGGGTCGTTGTATCGCTTCTCAAGTCGATGGTGGCTGTCATCCTGCCCTCCTCATCCTGCAAGTTCTTTGTTCACGGGCGAATCTGCAGATTCCCGCCCAGGGGTCAAGATGTAGTCGGCAAGGAGATGAGCATCTATCAAAGTGATCGGCAGCCGTGAACCCTGCCTCACCGCGCGCGGGGAAAATCCGCCCACCGAAATCAGTTTACCCCGATCACAGTTTTCATCCCGGCGAAGCGCTTCCATCTCTTCAATTTCGTGGATATCTGCCTGCTTACGAGGGGAAAGTACCAGGATTAGTTCTCGCTTTTGTGTAAGATCTCTGCTCAAGACTGCCTTCCACTGGATGCTGTCCTGCTCTTCATTCCACTCATCACCCGGCAGCTCCAGTGCCTCTTTGACGAATGGAATGAGCTGCTCCAGCCTGGTCGATTTCAATCTCTCCGCTTCTTTCCGTATGAGCTCGGATCGCTCCAGTTGGCGAGTCGATTCAGCCTGGGCCTCGAGGTGCTGAATCTGGCGTTTGTCCGCCAGCGTCTGGCGGGTTTTAATAGTGTTGCGCTTCTGATGACCCTTTTCAAGATTGAGACGATCACGCTCTTCACGATCTCTTTCTCTGCGCTCCAGTTTAATAATCTCTCTTTTCGCCTCTTCGGCAGCCGCTTGTCGGCGGTCTCTGGCCGCCCACATCGCCCTTGTCATTCTGCGAATCAGGCTTCCAATGCTGAGCAGCAGAACAATCGGGCCATATTTTCTGCCATCTTCGCCGCCAAACTGCATGAGCGAAAATCCAAGCAGCAGGAATCCTGCATAGATGATAACGACTTTGAAATACCGCTCTTCTGGCTCAATAGCGCTGCGTTTTAGATTTTGTTTCTTCATATGTGAATTGTACCATCCCCAAGCGCAAATGTCGAATAAGTTTGAATACGAGTCAACTACCAAAATGAATTGCCGGATACTGCAAATCATTTTTTGCTGTTTGATGTCAATAGTGATAATTTAGCTCACAGAGGAATTTGGATCTTAAATATTGGATTAAACTCAAATTTTACGAAATGTGGTTATTTGCGCATGACTCTGCATACTGCATTTCAATCGATTGTTGGTAAAAAATTGACTTCCGTAGTATTTATTTGGGATTATCTTCAATTTTTCTTCGATGAACCTGAAGTTGTTTTACATGTTCAGACACATCCAAGAATCGATATTTCAGGCAGAATATATGACTGGAGCGAATATGGATTTAAAAATCATCTTTGAGAATTAATTGGAAATTAAAAATTCTCAGGATAGAAGAATTAAAATGAACATAATATTTCTCGTTCAGTAATGGTGATAAATTGGATATCTCTTATGCATCTCAGGATTTTCTGAGTGTTGAAGCGATTGAGTTTTATAGGCC
Organism: Chthonomonadales bacterium; assembly: GCA_038203935.1. Classification (GTDB taxonomy): domain Bacteria; phylum Armatimonadota; class Chthonomonadetes; order Chthonomonadales; family Chthonomonadaceae; genus JANXSG01. The sequence goes on along the minus strand of JBBRDM010000002.1, from coordinate 62,078 downwards.
ACTCGGAACTTACATAATTAATTAATAACTCATGTTACGCAGCCAATCAGTACAGTAAGATGATATGAAAATTTTTCGGAATTCTTTCACTTGCAGGATAGCACAGATTACCGATGCAAGATCAATAATTTTATGTTCAGACGATGGATTTGAAAATCCATTTCGTTAACGTTCATAGAATAGAATGTATCTAAAAGCTATGGGTAGTTTGATCCTGGGAAACTGCTTGCCTGGGTAACATCAGTTAGTAACTGATGTTACCCAGGATCAAACTATCAATAGCAATTATCAATACTCTCATCCATAAATCTTAACGATGCGGAATATCAATATGTTTTCCGATCTGGAAAAAAATCTTTGACTATAGAAAGTAAATCACAAATTGTTGGCTCGCTGGTTGGTACAACAGTGACCAGAGTGATACTCGATCAATATCAGACTTCATTTCTGTTAGATGATGTGCTGGTTGTTGCCGAATCTTATTGGAAATTAACTTCATCTGGTGGCGATATTATAGATGAGAAAAGAAGCATTCAAGAGAGAGATCGTTTCGAACTATGGCGGATTCTTGATCATACGGTAATCAAGTCTGAGATCGTATTGGAACCACTCTCGAACTTGACACTTTTTTTCTCAGGCGGTTTAATATTTGAAGTGTTTGGAAACGACGATGGTTACGAGGACTGGCATGTTCATGCGGGAAGTCATGGCGGAATCTTATGTAATGGAACAACGTTCTGAAGAATTGGTACTACCGGTCATCATCCCTGTCGCTGATTTTATCGGATTTTACGATGGGCAGGTCGGCAAAGACGAAATGGAATTCATCTGATGAGGCTTCGAGGATGGCGGTAATAGGGGTGAATTTTGGATCGCGGGTGAGGAAAGGGCGGGTATCGTTGCCATCCGGGCGGACCGTCATTGTAATGGTATCGCCGTTGGTCGATTCCTGATTAGCTACCCAGCCTCTCGGAAGCCCGTTGATATAGACGGTAACCGAACCGGTAAAACCCGGCTTCCTATGAATCTTAACTTTGACCTCAACTCCCTTGCGGGGATGCACTTTCACTGGCATGGCGCTCTGCAGCTCCAGGCTGAATTTCGATTCTCCGCATACGGCCAGGGCGATGTCGCTCCAGTTGTGCGTGCGAGGTTCATTATTCAGGCGATACAGCTCCTGCGGCTGAGCCGCCACCGTTACTTCCCCTCCTGCGCCTTTCAATTTGCCTGTGATACGGATCGGCTGAGCGGTCATGGGAGCGTTCGAAGCCGCAGTGAGCACTAGCAGCGCGGTATCTCTATCAGGCTGAATGACAGCGGGTTTCGCAGTCACTCCCGAAGGAAGATTCTCTGCAGTGATGATGACATCCCCTTCCAGAGCAGCACGCCGTCTTCCAAGTGTGACTTCGACCGCTGTCGACATTCCAGGCCGCAGCGTAACATTGTCTGGATTGACGGTAAGTCTCACACCAGGCCTAGACTCCCGCGCCTCGATTGCGTAGACGTATTGCGGCCCGCCCAGACCAGAAGCCTCCTCCACCTTTAGCTGGTACTGCTCAGCCGGCTCCAGCTTCGCCGCCATTCTGTTATCGCCGGTGATTGATTTAACTGCCGCGCCCTTGGAGTTCAGCAGTGAAACCCGCATCGCGCCCTCAGCGCCGAGCCTTGAGCTGAAGACACTGATTTCGTACAACCCATTCCCCTGAATATTAAATAACTGCACATCCCCAGCTTTTGATATCGACCCGGCAAAAGTCTGTGGCAGCACATGGCTTCCAGAAGCGCCTCCAGGAGTTACGGTATGCAGTGTGACAGGATAATGAGATACCAGATAGGGCGCTGGTCCGAAAGGAGTGGAGGACTGCTGAATGCCTGGTTCGCCGGAGGCCGTGAGGGTGAATCGGTTGGGCAGGTTCTCGATATCCTTCCCAAATACTTCGCAGGGTGCGGACATCCCAGACTGTACCACAGGCGGTGAAACAACAAGGTCGTATGGAAGGTGACCCATCACAAGTCGGTAGACACTTCCGGGATTGGAGTGGCCGAGCAAGTCTCTGGCTTCGATGGTATATTCCCCGTCTGCCGGGCATGTCCAGTCTATGACGGGATCGAACTCGTAGTAGCCGTGATTTTCGACGAGCTCTTTGCCAGTCGAATCGTAGAGCCGCAGATTCGGATTGAAGTAGAGCTGCGTGGTATCGTTGTAACGGTAGCCTTTCAGATTGAAGACCAGCCGCTCCTCTTTTTTTGCCTTGAATCGAAAATAGTGATGCTCTCCATTCGACATGAAACAGCCATTCACAATGCATGGCAGCGACACTGGCTGGGCCTGTTCCCACTTGGTACTGGCGGCCATCACTTCCGGTAGATTGCCCACTTCAAAAAACGAGGGAGTTGAAATTCCGTTCGAGGTCACCAGCCTCACTTCGACAATTCCGGAAAGAGTGCCCTGCGCAATATTCAGCGAAGCTGTTACCCGTCCGGCTTTGGCCGCCCCAACTAGATAAGCGGTAACTTTTGCAGCGTCATCAGCGGAGAGCGGAGCCTGCCGCAGCTTGACCATTCGTTCGACCGTTGCGGCCCACTGTCCAGGCGTCATACTCCGGTTGGCAGGAGAGCGCAGTTCGTGGCAGCCCTGGCACTTCGCCTGCAAGAGAGGTTTATTGGTCTCGTCGACTTTATCATTACCCGGAGAAACAGTTCCGGTCACCCCGGATCCGTGAATGAGGAGCTGATGCGCGCCTTCCAGGCTGGAGCCGCGAATCTCGACATCCACTGTGCTCCCCGCTCGCCCGCCAATGGGAAAGAATGTATTGATACGGGGAATCTGAGCCATGCAGAGAGTCGCGGAAAGGAGGTGCGCGAAGGCAAATAAGGATATCAGAGGTAATCTTCGTCGAAATCCTCGATGCAGTACCGAAATAGAAGGTGAATTTTTGAATGTGGAATAAGTTTTCATTTATATTACAAACTCGATTAAGGTTCCATTTTCGGCTGGGGGCTCATTTAGCGACGGCAGTCCGTATAATTGGAGGCATCTCGAGTGTGATAAGCAGTTTGTTGGCCTCGACATCCCAGATGCGCACAACTCCTTCTTCACCTCCAGCCGCTGCCAGTGACCCTTTTGAATTGAGAGCCACTGCATAACACGGCTGTTTGCAGTCCTTGAAATCTTTTATTGGGCCGCCGTCATCCGCTTTCCAGATTTTTACGAGATTATCCTGGCCAGCTGTAATCAGCCGCGCTCCATCACTTGATATCGCCAGGCTTAAAACACCGCCATCATGTGCCGAAACGGTACGATAGTGCGCACCGCTGTAGATGTGTTTCCTCTCGTTATAGTCAACCTGCCACCAGAACAAACGTCCGTCCAGGCTGGCGCCGACAAACTGCAGCCCGTTCGGCAGAAAAACCAAACCGGATATGCCCCCTTCGCTCTGATCAAAGTTTACGACTGTTTGATGACTTTTCACATCCCAAACCTTCACGACCTTATCCATTGCGCCGGTGACGAACACAAAATCCTGCCTGGGCGAAAACGCAACCGCATGGACTCTGCCATTATGTTCATCGAGAACCGGCCCAAACTCGTAGGGTAGATTGGCGTAGAGATGTGCTTTGCTGTCGTTGCTGCCTGCCAGAAGAGCCTTGCCGTCTTTGCTGAAGGCCAGAGCTTCTACGGTATCTTTCTGAGGCGGAAATATACGGGGTTTCGCTGCTGCAGCGAGAGTGTCCCACAGGCACAAATCACCTGTTCGCGCTGCTAGCCCGCTGCCGATGGCAAGCGTGTGTCCATCAGGGTGGTATGCTAACGACCGTACATTCTCCTCGACCTCGGTAAAAACTGCAGTCGGTTTCCAACTCGCGGTATCAAAAATTACAACCTCTTTGTATCCGCCGACAGCCAGCTGCTTTCCATCCGGACTGAATACCAGAGCGCCAATTGCGCCTTTTGGAGAATCTGCTTTCACTGAGCCGCAGAATCCTAACATTAGAATGAGGAAAAGAAGTAATGTTTTCCCTAACTCGCTGAAAAACTTCCCTGATTCCCTCGTGCCTCCGAGGGTAAAGAGATTTACAGAGTTCCCTCCATTCCCCCATCTTCCAAAAGCAGGAGAGCGAGAGAACTGAGTCGTGTGATAGCCCCGCTCGTGTGAGGAAAGAGCGTCTGGGGGAGGCGTTGGGAGGAGGAGCACTTTCCCGTTCACATGTTTTTGAGGGTTCACCATCATAATCCTCTTACGCCAGCGCTTTGCGAATTGGCGCGCCGCCGCGTGAGAGGGCTATGCGCACGCCTTCGGGTGAGGATATACTCTGTGTGTAGTCGAGGCCGAGCGCCTGATAGATTGTAGCGGACATATCCTCTGGACGAACCGGATCGGAGGCTGGCTCCATCCCTCTGGCATCGGATGAACCGACCAGAGTGCCGCCTTTGATTCCGCCTCCTGCCAGCAAAGTTGAGAAGACACGGGGATGATGGTCGCGGCCGCCGTCTTTATTGATGATTGGCGTGCGCCCGAACTCGCCCATCACCACTACCATCGTACGCTGAAGAAGGCCGCGCTGTGCCAGATCGGCGATAAATGCGGAAAATCCCTGGTCGAATACGGGCAGTGATCCACCAGCCATTGCATTAAAAATATTGGAATGGTTATCCCATCCGCCCAGTGTCACCGTTGTGAACCGAACGCCCGCTTCCACCAGCCTTCTGGAGAGCAGCAGGCTCTGGCCGAATGTGTTTCTGCCGTATGCGCTGCGAAGCTCTTCTTTCTCTTTCGAAAGATCGAAGGCGGCGCGTGCCTCGTTGGAAGATAGCAGGGTGTAGGCGCGATTGTAGAAAGCATCGACTGCTCTGGCGGTATCACTGCCTTTTTCCTGCTTTCGGAAGGCGTTGTCCACCGTCTCGCGCAGCGATTTACGCCGGTCAAGTTTCTCGGTAGTCATGCCGCCAGGCATCTCCAGATCGCGCACCTGAAAATTCCCCGAGTTCGGATCGGCACCCGGGCAGAATGGATTCAGCGCAGCTCCGAGGAAACCAGCTCCCATAGAGTCGTCCGGCTGCTGAATGGAGATGTAAGGAGGGAGTGCGCTGCGCGGCCCAAGGAGTTTGGCAGCGACGGCTCCGTAGCTGGGAACCGCAAAGCCCGGGAGTGGCAGGAATCCTGTGAGCATGTAATGCGTGCCGATTTCGTGAGCGGCAGCCGGACTTGTCATGCTGCGCACAAGGCACACTTTATCCATCTGCCTGGCGACTTTTGGAAGATGCTCGGATATCTGGATTCCCTTGGCGCTCGTTTCAATAGGTTTGAAGGTTCCACGGATTTCTAGCGGCGCATCCGGCTTGAGGTCCCAGGTATCCAAATGACTGGGCCCGCCGGCAAGCCAGATAAGAACCACCGAGTCGGCCGTTCCCGAGGTTTGCGCCATGGGATTAACTTTTTTAGCCTCATCTGCCAGGGCGAAATATTTTGAGAGTGTTAACCCCATAAAACTCAGCGCGCCAACTCTCAGCACATCTCTTCGGTGGTATTTTTCGCAGTCGCTCAGCCAGTCGTGTGCCATCTGTATTCTCCTAATGAAGATCGCCCTCAGCTAATGATTAAAATAGAATTCGCGTGAAGTTACCAGCGCCCAAAGCAGGTCCTGTGTGCCTTCTTTCAAATCTTTTGCGCCCTTCATAATAGCGACGGATTTCGTTATCTCTGCAGGGGAAGGTTCGCGGGAAAAGGTGAGCATGTAGAGCGAACGCACTGCCTCATCCGGACTGCTGGAACGCTTCAAAAGCTCGGTAATATTGTGTCCATCTCGTACTTTGCTCTCTATATAGGGTGAGTTGATCATGTGCAGAGTCTGCACGAGATTTGGCTCCAGCTTCGGATCGATATCGGCCAGGAACTCCCGATGCGACTGTCCGAAAGCATCCAGGAAGTAGCTGGAAACCGGTGATGCCGCCTGCACTGCGCGCGATCTTTCCGGATAGTAGCCGATATGCTCTTCAATTCCGGTTGCCTGATTCAGCATATCCAGAAGCGCCTGCGCCGGCATTGGGCGCGGCGTAAATCGCGAGAAAAACTGATCGTCTTTAACATTCGATTCGTTCGGTATCGAGCTAAGCTGATAGATATGAGAGTTCAGAATCTCGCGAATCAACGTCTTCACATCGTATTTATTTTTTACGAACTCCTGAGCGAGTGCATCAAGCAGGCCGGGAACGCTCTCCGGCGAAGTGGCACGCATATCATCCACCGGATTGATAATACCTTTGCCAAAATAGTAAGACCAGATTCGATTCACGGTGGCTCTTGCAAAGAAGGGATTTTTAGAGTCGGTTATCCATGCAGCCAGCGCATTGAGCTGGTCGGGTGCATTGGGCGCAGGCGATTTATCTCCCAGGAAGGTCGCAGGTGCGAGTTTCCCTTTATTACGCCCGTTTACCGACTGGTTTGCGAGCGTAGCTCCTGGCGAATAGGTGATTACGTTTTCATTGTAGATATGCCCGCCAGTAATTCCCACTTTAGCTGTGAATGCGGAGAAATTCCAGTAGTCGTCGGTGGTCCAACGATCGAATGGGTGCTTATGGCAGCGCGCACACGACATTCTCACACCAAGAAACGCCTGCCCGATATTTTCCATGCGGTCGTTAGCGCCGGTTTCGATTCGATAGAAGTTGGCGGGGCCATTCTGATAAGTGCTGCCGCGAGCGGTGAGCACTTCCCGCACGAACTGATCCCAGGGTTTGTTGGAGGCGACTCCATTCCAAATCCATTCGTAAAAGAGCTCTGCACCGCGTTCGCCCAGTGTGCCTCCCTGCCCCAATTTCTGTGGGTTAACTCGCAGGAGGTCTGCCAGATGGAGCGCGCGGAAATCAGTAAATTCAGGAGTTTCCAGCAGCGTATCGATTTTTTTGGCACGCTTATTGGGATCGGTATTTTTAGTAAACGCGTTTATCTCATCCGGATTTGGCAGCCTGCCCAAAGTGTCCAGAGTCACGCGCCGAAGAAATTCAGAATCCGAACTCGGAGCAGAGGGAATCACATTCAGCTTCTTCAAGTTGGTAAAAACCATCTTGTCGATGAAATTACCGGCTTCCTGAGGGGGATAAGCGCCTTTCAACGATTGAGGAAGAGTGAAAAATGACGCCGCGATAGTCCCAAGATATCGGCCAAGTATAGCTCCTCCACCCCAGCGGCCACCTGTCACAGTACCCGTAGGGCTGACCTGAAGCACGGCTCCATTGGTAGACATGAATACCGTCTGAGCGGTAACATCCCGTTTGCTTCCGTCTGTATAGACTGCCAGCGCATGCAGCAGCTGAGTCTGGCCAACTTTTTTCAGCGCAACTAGGGGAGGCTGAAGAGTCAGGCTGACAAGGCGAGGATCGCTCGTTTCGAACGGCGCTCCGGCTTTTACCCACTTCAGAAGCGTATTATACGGCGTGGAACCGACAGTAAATCTAGCACCGCCTTTATGAGGGATCTGGTTGGTAGCTTTCAGAAGAAAAAGGCTTTTCTCAGGGACCGCAAAATTTACTCTGCGCCCACGGTCGCCATGAATCAACGGATCATAGTCATCTTCAGGACTGAGCGTGAGCAGAGATAGCTGCAGTCCGCCTCTTCCACCAAACTTGCCATGGCATTCGGCAACGGAACATCCGCTGCGATCCAGAATAGGCGCAACATCACGAAGGAACTCTATTTTAGCGGGCGTAGATTTAGCTGTTTTTACAGGCAGTAATTCCACTGACTGTGCTGAACTAAGAGTTTTTGCAGCGCCAATCGTAGGGCGAACCACTATGTTTTTCAGTACAGGAGGCGAACCGGCTGCAGAGAGTTCAGATGCTGATAAAAAAATTATTGCCACCAACAACTGCATTATCTGCATAACACCATCGTCCCTGTTCATAAATACGGTTGGAAAATTCATCATACAAAATCTTTGGACTTTTTAAGAGCGAATTTGTTACAGGAATGGGAATTCTATTTAGTTTATAAAATAATTTAGCTTCAACTAAGTCGTCCGTTGCTGAAAATTAATCAAATGTTAATGGAAAAACATCTATGACGATAGGAATCTAAACTTAACTCAAAGAAATTTATCCCTGTACTTAAAATTCGTATATCCGCGCATGCCTTACTTGCAAATTCGCGGAGTTAACCCAACCTGTTGAGATAGTACATATCATCGTGTGGTGCTATTAAAACGATTATGATGGGAAATAGAATATCACTCCCCGACTGTGTGGAATCGTACCTCTGAAGGGGCGATGCATTACTGCAGATAGCGCCAAAATAGGTATACTTGGTTTTGGCTTCTAAAAAATACATCAGCTGTTTTATCAGGAAACGATAATCGGCGCAGTTTGTAGAATAGAAGCGAAGTATTTTGTAATCCAGGCATTGAGATGGTTCCAATTCCTCCGGAACATTCAGACTATGCTGAACATTCATTAAGCAGGATGATTTTTGTGAATCGACAAAATATACACGGAACTAAAGCTGTAAAGATTGGAGAGGCGAGTATGAATTGCTTTGAAGATTGTTTGATAGGATTAGCCAAAAGCAAAAAGAGGATACTGAAGAGCTCCGCTATAGTTTGCAGAATAGCGCCTGCCATAATGTGCGGGATATCCCTGATAGCCATCTCGCCAGTACAGGCTCAACAAAACCCGGCTAGCGTTTACCACAGCATTGTATTGAATCCATCAGAGGGCATGAAAGAGTTGACTGTTAATGGTATTGGCGCTGGGAAAGCAGTTGGTTATGGAACAGGCGTCGGTCCAATGCATGCACTTATGTGGACAGCTGACACTTATCGTGCTATTGATATGCACATTCCGAATTGCAATGATACTCGTATCAACGGCGCTTGCGGCAAAACGCAGGTTGGGCAAGCTTCCGGACCAGCTACGAATGGCGATACGCATGCTGTCCTTTGGCGAGGTACGCCGCAAAGTGCAGTTGATCTAAATCCCGCTGGTGTGAGCTTTTCGGTTGCACTAGGCTGTGGTGGAAGTCAACAGGTGGGAGTAGCTCACTCGGGAGAGCCGCTTGAAGTTGCGGTTTATTGGACAGGTACAGCAGACAGCGCTGTGAACTTGCATCCCAGTGGGTTTCTTGCTTCACGTGCTCTTGCCACCGACGGTCGAAAACAAGTAGGATCTGGACTTGCGGCTGTGCGCGTCACTCATGCGCTTCTATGGTCAGGGACTGCAAAAAGTATGATAGACTTGCATCCCGCAGGTTGGGAGAACTCCTATGCCACTGGCATCGACGGCAAGGCGCAGGTTGGCTATGCTGATACGATGGGTAAGTCAGGACATGCTATGCTATGGTTCAGTACTGCTAAGAACGTCATCGATCTCCATCCGGATGGATTTGAACGTTCGCAGGCGAACGGAATCGCTGGGAACTTGCAAGTAGGAGTAGGTATACTGGACGGGCACAACCATGCTCTACTCTGGCAGGGTTCGGCGCGAAGTGTATTCGACCTTCAGACATTGCTTCCTGACGGTTATGAAAATTCGGAAGCAGTGGCTATAGACGAAATGGGTAACATTACCGGTAAAGCCTACGACAAGACAAAACACCGCTGGGATATAATCCTCTGGCAGCGCAAGGGCGCTGTACCTGTTCAGCCCTGACACAAACTGCTGGAAAAAAAGAATTCATAATATAACAATGGACAGGATCTTTAGGATGAAATCGTAATCCTGCAAATCCTGTCCATCGATGTGAATCACGGATGTTACGCAGGCGAGCAGTTTCCGATGGATCAAATTACGCATAGCTTTTAGAAGCGATATCAGAAATAAATATTACCGAAATGGATTTTCAAATTTATCGTATGAGCATAAAAATCATTGATTTTGCACAGATTACTTTATTTCTATCATGCACGCGATTAGATGATAGAAACAATGTAATCTTAATGAACTTCTTGGCTGCGTAACATGAGTAATTCATTGTCAACACGTTCAAGTTCTGTGAAATTATAGAGTGCCTGCCTAAATTTGTCTTTAAAAAATAACGGGTAAGGAAACACACTTGCAAAAGTAAGACCATTCGTTTATAATGCATTATAATGTAATCAGCACAGAGGGACAGTATTCCCTGATCATGGTATGAAGACCCCACTGTTGGGCGGTTGGAATGAGGAAGAACTATGTATTGTACAGGATGCGGAGCGAAAAACTCCCCAGACAGCCACTTTTGCCGGGATTGCGGCCACAAGATCGAAACAGCGCCCCATAAGATCAGCGAAGAAGAGTACGATCGCGCACTGCCCGAAGATGAACGCATTTCCGCTCTGCTCGAGAGAGCCTACCGTTTTCGAAAATCCGGCGAACTCACAGCAGCGATAGCGCTCTGCCAGGAAGCTATCTCAATAAAACCCGACAGCGCTGCAGCACATTCCATTCAGGGACAGCTCTACGAGTCGATTGGAGAAAAAGAGAAAGCGATTCTGGAGTATGAAACTATTCTGCGGCTTAATCCGGAAAGTGTTGCAGACCGTTTGAAGCTGGATCAGCTCAAAGGTCTGGGCAGACAGATAGTCCAGCGTCCTGAGCCAGTCAAAACCGTCTTTGTTGATCACGGACTTCCAGCGCGATCTTTCGTGCCCGCACCTATTGTGATTGCGGGAGCGGTCTGCGGCCTGGTGCTTTTCAGCGCAGCAGCCGGCTATATGCTGCATAGCCGCACAGCGGAGCCGGCGCCAAGTTCTGACAGCGGGAAGCAGGTTGTGATACATGAACCTGTTAAAACTGAAAATAGTAATACCCTGCAGCAGCCCGCACAGACTGCCGCCAATCCCGGGAAAACGAGCAGCCCGCCGCCAATCTTAGACTATTCCATGGCAGATCCTCGAACGAGAGTGGTATACGTGCCCGTCTCTAACACGAATCCAGCAGAAACGAAGAGTCAGAATCTCCCCCGCCAAAAACCTGGCAGGGTAACAGCACAGAAAGTTTATATCGATAATCCGAGCGATGACGTCACTCCCAGTTCGGATGGTAAAATTACTATTCCTGTCAGTGGCAGTGGAATAGTAAAACCTTCCAAACCAGCGGCTCCTGACAGCGCATCCCCTGGTGTCATTAAAATTTCCGCTCCCGTTTTACCCACTAAAGCTGCGGATACTTCTGCCATCTCTTCAGCACAGCCCTATTTACAGCTTGGCAATCAATTGAAAATGCAGGAAAAATATCCACAAGCGATAGAAGCTTATAAAAAGGCGCTGTCTGTATCGGGAGATGACAGTGCGGATGTGAATCAGAAGATCGCATTCTGCTATCAGCAATCGGGTAAAAAACAGTCAGCTCGTACCTTTTATCAGTCTGCTATAGACTCCTATCATCAGCTGGAAAAAGAAGGGCGCCTCTCTGATGCAGGCCGAAGCGGACTCAAGGCAAGCGAAACAGGAATTAAACTATGCGAATAGAATTGAATACAAAAAAGCTGCTGCTGTCTGCCGGTATTGCACTGTTTATCACGGGTATAACTGCGGGAGCAAATGCTCAGGCTCCAGATCCAGGTTCAGGATCGCCTTCTGGTTCGGATGAACAGCCGCTGCTTCTGATGGTTCAGAATCATGGCCAAATCTCAGCAAAATCTCAGCAAGAATGGAATGTTTTGCTGTCAGACACGCTCAAAGAATCGCTGTCTCAAAGTTCGCATTTCCGGCTGATGATTTTAAGCCCGCTGCTCCCGGTGGTAAAGACAGCTTTACGCGAACATGCTATCGCTATGGCAGACCTTGTGGAGCCTTATCAAAAAGAGACCCTTGAACGTCTGGCAATGGTTTTTGGAGCAAAATACATCCTGAGTTTCGGCGCCTTCAATGGTAAAGACGAACTTAGCGTAACTGCGCGTTTTGAACAAAATCCTAACTCGGAAACCTGGATTGTAACCTCCGCTCAGGATTTCACGAGTTCCAACAAAATGGGCAAGCGTAAGCTAAAAAAAATTGAGCTTATTGATCTGGCGGTTGATAAAATAACTGCAACCATGGGGTTTCCATCACATCTTGCCGAAGGCCTGGTGACCTCAGTAGAAGTTAAAGAAAAGGTAAAAAAACCAAAACCAGTGAGTGCAGATAAACCGGCTGTTCCGGCAGGAGGAGATACAGCCACTGGTAATGATACTAAAACTCCACCGGTTCAAGACGAACAGGTGGTTAAGAAAATTACTCCGGAAGTTCCACCATCTATTCCGGCGAAGAATGTTACAGTCAATAAAAAAACAGACGACGCTGTAAATAAAAAAATAGAAGATAGTTCCAGGAGTAAGTCTCCAGCGCAGCCTGAAGATAAACAGACTGCCAAACCCGGTCTGCCTCCGCGCGGCAAATCTGCTATTGATGTGGATACCACAAAGCCGACTGATCCCGTTGTCCGATTTACTACCGACACTTCCCCTTCCCACGTGCCTCCCACACACCTTCCTGAAATCTCTCCGCCTCCGGCAGAGTCGAAGATCGATTTTGAAGTGGAAGCAGCCAGATTTCGGCAGTCTGGTGATCTGGCCAATGGTATACTTTCATTGCGCCGTGCCATTAACGAACGCCCTAAAGACATTGCCCTCCGACGTATGCTGATACAGGGTTATCAGGATCTTCACATGAATGAAGAAGCCTACCAGGAATCGAGCAGGGCAAGGCGAATTGCACCCAAAGACAGCAGTCTTCTGCGTCTTCAGGGAGATTCTCTTCTGGCACGAGGGGATAATGCAGGGGCCATTAAATCGTACTTGGAAGCTGCTGAACTCGATCCTAACGATATCGATTCTCAAGTTGCTTTAGGAAATGCGCTCCTTTCTGAACAGCAGTTTGCAGAAGCGGTGAATGCCTACCAGAAGGCTGCAAAAAATGCTCCCAAAAGCCCGCTTCCACACAGGCGATTGGCGCGTGCATTCCTGGGAAGGGCAGGCGGTGACTCCAAACAGTACACCTCCAGCCTGGATGAAATAAAATTAGCCCGTGACCTCACTCCCAAGGACGACCGCGAAAATTACGCGGACGACTACCTTGAAATTATGCAGGTGATGGGAGTCCGGCTAAAAGAATTGACAGATCAGCTGCAGAATATATACCAGGGGCAGATTAGCAGCCAGCTTACTCCTGTCGCGGCTAAACGAGCGCTTGCTTCTCTGAAGGAGCGTGCAGAATCCGGATCAAACTATCTGGATGGAGTGCCGCCGGCAGCTGCTCAGGATTCTACCCATGCATCGTTCCAGCAAAGCGCAGCGCTTTTGCTGCAGGCATTGAGTCTCTACTCAGATTTCCTGCAAAAAGGATCCACCAGCACGGAAGAGGCCTATAAGAGTGCGCAGCTGGATACATTTCGAGCGCTGTCTGCTGCCAGGGAACGGCTTAGCAAAATCAAGCTAGAGCACGATACTCCGAAGCCGCCTGATAATGGCTCGACTCGCTGATTCGTATTCTATCTTCGTTTTTTCCCCGTTTTACTAAGAGTTATTCGAATACGGTATCAGAATATCCGGTATTGGCATGGTTATTGCTTCTAATACATTTGTAACGCTTTCGATCATCGTACTCAAAGCCGTGGCCGAAACCGATTCACACCCAGAAGGAGTAACAATCTGAGATGGAATCGATAGATCTAAATAGAGTGATTATAGTGCTGATCTGGCTTGCCCTCGCCTCAGGCGCTGCACTTTCTTTGATGGGTTTGATGCAGAACAGCAGGAAATATAGCGAATGGAAGCGTTTAAAAGAACTGCACGATGGTGACATTCTTCCGGTGGACGACAGGCTGAAACTCGGAGCAAATGGAACCATACAGCCGATATCAAACTCAGAGGGGAAGTCTGCTTGTTCAATTTATACGCAGTTAACCTCTTTGGATGCTAAGAGCATGGTGATATCTGCAGAACGGGATTCAACCGTAATTCAGCACGATAACAGTATCCTTGATGAGTTAGGCGTGTCCTCCGGCAATCAGGTTAATTTAACATTAACTGCTTCCAATGCACTGTTTCGGCTGCATACCAGGGTGCTATCCTGCGAGCCTGATCTTCAAAAACAGGGGAAATTTACAATTCGGCTGGCAAGGCCATTTTGGATGGTCCGAATTCAGCGCAGGAAACATGTCAGAGTGCCGCTGAAAGCAGATGCGCTTTTTGACCATGCGGAAGTAGTTGATCCTGTACCTGATCCTATTATGGGCCAAATTGTCGATCTGTCCGGCGGAGGCGTGCGTGTAGATGTTGGCCGCCCATGCTCACCGAATGAGGCAGCGGAGCTGCTGGAGCGATACGAACCAGGTACCGTGCTGCGTTTCAGACTGGGGCTCCCGGCATTTCGAGGCACCGCTCTGCTGGCAAGAGTGTGTACCAGGCAGCGCACTGCCATAAAAGGCGGACTGGGCGTTCAGATTGCTTGTGAGTTTATGCCTATGGCTTCCTGGGAACAGGAGCTGCTGATTTCCCACGTATTCCGGGCAGAACGCGAAATGCTGAAATCGCGCTTTCAATCGAGCCAGCCGGCAGCGTAGGTAGAAATAGTAGGAATCACGCGATACGAGATTGGATGATAGATTATCTAACGAAAGTGAGTGGCCAATCTTCTGAAAATATAAAAATTTTCAGAAGATTGGCCACTTTTTTGCCTTCCGAAAACAAGGGAACTTTCCTGCTCCTGGCGGAGGGCAGCATCTGCCGAACCTGCCCTGTGTCATCCCCTTGATCATAAATGTTTGATCGGTGGTAGATAAATCCAAATGCGACTACTGCCAGAATAACCACACCAGCGAGTATTGCAATTTTTATTTTTTCAGATTTTTTTATTTCTTGTAAGCAACTGTTGAGCAGCAATATTTATACGCAAAAATTTCTAATTTGATTTTGGCGCTCAAATCGGCTAGAATGAAACTGCTTTCTGCGGATTATGTAATATCAAAATGAATCTCCGCAATACAATTTTAAATTAAAAAACTCAATGTGATCTGCACTACTAAGGAGAAATAGATTTGAAGCTTGCCGCCTTCCCTAAATGTTATATGGATGAACTCTGCATCGACCGGACTATGAGCGTATTCGACTGGATTGCACTCGCTGAAAAAGAACTGAAACCATGCGGCGTCACAGGATTGGAGATGTATACCGGATTCCTGACCAGCTATGATTCCGAATATCTGTCAAAAGTGAAATCCGCTTTGGATGCTGCGGGGTTTGAGATGCCGATGTTCTGCGCATCGCCGGATTTTACCTCGCCAGACCCTGCTCATCGCCAGGCGGAAGTGGAAAAAGAGCGTCAGATGATGGCAGTTTCGGCAGCGCTCGGTGGATCGACATGCCGGGTTCTTTCCGGTCAGCGTCGCCCGGAAGTAAGCCGGGAAGAGGGTGTAAAATGGGTAGTGGAGTGTATCAATTCACTGCTGGGCTATGCTGAGGAACTGGGCGTGGTCCTCACTATGGAAAACCATTTTAAAGACAACTACTGGGACTATCCGGAATTTGCACAGAAGATGGATATCTTCTGCGAAATTGTGAACAAGATCGACAGCCCCTGGTACGGTGTCAACTTCGATCCCTCGAACACTCTCATCGCTAATGAAGACCCGATCGAGCTGTTGCGGAGAGTCGCTCCTCGTGTGCTTACAATGCATGCCTCCGACCGCAGGCTAAAACCGGATGTCGTGCTTGGCCCGGAAGGTGTGTGGGACTATACTCAGCTCATACACGGCGAAATAGGCACCGGAATGAACGACTTCGATGAAATATTCAGCATCCTCCGTGGAGTGGGATTTGACGGCTGGGTATCGATTGAAGACGGTGTGAACGGTATTGACGAGCTTAAGCGATCTGCACTCTATCTCGCAGAAAAGATGGGGTTGTAGAAAAAATTTACTAGTTTGACCAAATCGTTTATCAGGCTAAAGTACCTAACTGGAATAGCAAATCCCATGTTCACACGGCAGTATAGAGCTGTGAAACTAGAAATGCACGTCAGAACAACGCATTCGCCCCTCTCCCGCGAGGAACGAGCACCCTGGGAGAGGGGTTGGGGTGAGGTTAATTTCCCCCTTCTCCTGTTTTTGGGAGAAGGGGGCAGGGGGGATGAGGGCACAAATTCTTCCAGACAGGGGTTTTCAAACTCCGAGCACTATTTAGCCTGCGATTTTTGTCTTTCGATACCGGTAACAATCACAAAATCTGCAATGGTATCATACTTTGCTGAATCTGGATGTGGAAAATTCTCATCCGGAGCAATAGAGATTGTTAAAATTTTAAGTTTTGGCGCGGATTTACTGAGCCTATCTACTAGACCATATTTTGAATCACTGTGCATCGCGCCATTTATTTGCAGAATCAGCTTTCGATGAGTTTTTCTTCGTCCAATAACAATCGAATCGGCCATGGTTGCATCCCAGAGCGCCTGCCCCTCTTTCATATATTTTGGCGGAGGCGGCATACTGTTGGCGGGATCTGTTTTACCTGAACGCGCAGTATCGTGCGCGCTGAATATTTCGGTTAGGTTTTTATCATATTCAGGCGGCAAATCCATCGAATAGGGTAGTTTCGCCAGATACTCGCGAGATTTTTTCGGAAAATCCAGCAGCGCCTTCTGCCCCTTGGTGCTCGCTATATTTACATATCTTCTCGGTGCATTTGCCGCGATAACGGGAAGACTATTTGCCTTGCAAAATTCAACCAACGGTGCGTAGTCTGTCTTATAATTCGGCCACGGCCTGGAAGCAGCAAGGAAACTAGAGCTGGTGATTTCGTCATTAAGATACTCATCCAAAACAAGCTGCACATCTCGCTCGAACATCTCCAGGGAAAGCGCCACAGATGGATTTTTCGCATAGATTCCCTGAAGTATCTCCAGTTCTATTTTGTGACCTAGTTTATGGTCATGCTGCTCGCCGATAACCACTACATCTGCCTTTGAGACATCTTCCAGCATCTGATCGAAACTGAGTACTTCCCGATGATTTAATACGATTCTATCCTGATCTCCAGCTGCACTGCCCGGAATTGCCGCTTTGCCTGAAAAAACTGTGAATAAGAGGGCATAGCATAGCAATCGTCTTTTCCGCAAGTACATAGCACTATTCTCCGACTGCAAACAACATCGCATCGTTAATAGCAAATACAGTTCCATCCGGCGCGATGAGCGTGGGGGTATAAGCTTCACCCAGACCGGCAGTCAGCCGGATGCTTTCCGATATATTCCCGGTGATAGTGCTCCAGCGATAGAGAACACCGTCTTCAGAGTTGACTATGATGGATTTCGATACCGTGTCGACAGCGGCGGTATTGATGCACCATTCACGCACAGCATTTGGATATCCACCAGCAATTGCATTCAGGTCCGGTGTCTGTCCGGTAATCGAGATAACTTCAGGAAGTATATCTATCCCTGTGACCGGGTCTTTGCTCTTTCCTTTGCTATCCAGAATTGCAACTCGATTAACACCATCGCCGCTGCCAAGGCCGGCGTAGTTGTTGTATTTAGTCATAATGAGATAGGTGGACGAGCCGTGATAAGCAGATACCATAGAGGATGGTACGATGGCGCAGGTATCGTCCCAGCCAAAAGCGCCAGGCGTTTTTTCCGTTGCGAGTGTGCTGTCGAAGTGAAGCAGCCACCCCCGGTCGTTATTGCTAGCGAACGGATTCTCCAGAACTCCCATATAGACATCGCCATCCGGCCCCACTGTGGGCGAGGAGGTACCGTCATCGTGGAGATCAGCATCTTGAAATGTACGCGGATCTTTCAGTCGCACCGCATTTTTTGGAGCGAGTGTTTTGCTGTTTAGAGCGAGGAGATAGCCGGTACCAAAACCAAATCCATTTCCGTTGCTGACCGCCACATAGAGAGTTCCCTCCGAAACACTAAGAGCGGGCGCACAGTTGTGTACCACTTTAGTCATCGAGGAGTCGCCGGATGCGCTGATAACGGTAGTCCATAATATTTTTCCATCAACACCAATTCGAACGATACCGCTTGTCAGGCCGATAGGGGTTGCTCCGGTCACATAGTAACCGAAATAGATGTTCCCCTGCGAATCAGTCGTTATAGGTGTATTTATTTTAACGTTAGCATCATAAGCGGAAGGATTTGCCGCATAGGCTGCTGCGCCATAAAATGCAATCGTGGAGGTATGCAGCGGGTTTGGTGCATCCAGATTGTCACGAAAAGAGACCCGCCCACCCGATTCTGGATAGTAGATTAAGAATTTTGGTGTGATAGTAGGAGAAAAGCTGGGTGTCCAGTCGTGCTGTGGGACGGAATAGCTGGTGTTTTGTGTCCAGACGAGTGAACCATCTTTTGTCTTGCGCGCCTCAATTTTGAATCCATCGAACTGCCCAGTCTTGACTGGAATAATCACTGTATTATGAGGAGTGATCATAGGAGACCCGTAATGAATGAGCAGATCGCCGAAAGAAGATTGAGGAGTGAGGTCTACGGGTGTTTGCCATTTTATCTTCTTGAAGTGCTGGGCAGCAAATTTACTTTTGGCTGTATGCTGCGGATTACCTGCATACCCATACCAGGGCATTTGCGCCAAAGCAGGAGTGTTATTGAAAAGTATGGTGATAAGAATCGCAATACTTTGTGTGATTAAAACGGACGAGGATATCTTTCTGTGTGAAATCATTGCATGCTCCCGTTAAAAATTCTTTTTGTCATACATTGATTTCACCTAGTTCAAAACAGAATCCTCCATAGATGCGTGGCGATATAATCTAAAATTCCCCGGCAGTATTTTGTTATCTTATGAATGCGCAATATGTCATAATCTGTACCATAACTGAAGTTGTATAATCCTGAAAACTCACCGGTGATGCATGCTGCCAACCCTCAAAATAGTACTTGGAGACACGGGCGACGTTCTTTCTGACGCTCTCCTCGATAAATTTATAGCCGACCCAGAGCATACTATTATGATTTTGCCCTCTACCGAGCAGGTCAAATTCGCAGCACACCTGGCATCCGTTCGGTTAAGCTGCCCAACAGCGGAAATCCTGGAAAAATTTACTACCTTCGGTACTCTCGTTAGCAATATCAATCATCAGCGTAAACCTAATGCTCGCAGTATATCCCGCACTCTCAAACGCCTCCTGCTTTCACAAGTGATGCAAACCTATATTGTCGAAGATAGTTTCTTCGGAAAAATGCTGGATGCACCGGGATTCGTGCCTGCCCTAGCCGATTGTATCCGAGAATGGAAACTCGCGGATTTATTTCCTGTAAATCTGGAAGAAACAGCAGCAGAGGCTGCTGTTCAGCTGGAAAATCCTGCCTATGAGAAAAAAGCCGTAGAACTCTCTTTAATTTTCAGTGAATATAATAAACTGCTGAAAAATCACCAACTGCAGGACGAAGAAGACTGCCTTTGGGAAGCGGTCGATCTGCTCGACAGGGAATTTGCAAAACTACCCTGCGCAGCAGCTACGATTCTTGTGGATGGATTTTACCGATTTTCCTATGCACAGCGGAAACTGCTCGCTGCAATAGCTGGGCAGGGACTGTCCATTGGTGAGCCTCGGAACGAGCTGGTGGTCTCGCTTCCCTACAATTCGAAACGGCCGCTGCTTTTTGCCGCGCCACAGAGAACATTGACTCATCTGCGAAAGGAATTTAATACGGATGAGGAGACACTCACCGAGGACAGCAAATCGCTCAATACTGCACTCACAATGCTTGGCAAACGGATTTTTTCACCAGGGCTTTCTGAAATGCCTCCCTGCAAACTGGCAGCAGAGAATAGAATCAAAATATTCGACGCGCCGAATCCCTACGTAGAATCGGAAATGGTGGCCCGCGAATTCCGGCGGCTGCATGACACTGAGGGTATCGCTTGGAAAGATATGACCATCATCCTGCGGACGATGGGAGAGTATGCCCCCATTCTCAGCGCGGTATGCGAACGGTACAAAGTGCCGCTGGATGTCGACGGCCCGGAAATCATTGACGAAAATCCAGTGGTCAAAACACTGCTCGCGTACTTTCGGGTTATTCGAAATCACTGGCAGAAAGAGGATGTGTTTGCATTTTTAAAATCGAGTTACACTTTTCCAGATAAAATTGAAGTGGAGCATCTCAGGAAAAAAGCAGCAGCCAGTTCTGTCCGCGAAGGCAGCGCAGCGTTTCTAAATCTGACCGGTTCCAATATGCACACAGCGCTACATGAAACAATCCAGCATATGGTTCGATTTGAAGCATTACTCACGAATCGACCCATGGAAATAAAAGAATTTGAAGGCTGTATTCATTCCTTGATCGAAACGTTCGGCATAAAATCCCGTATCGACAGCGGTGAGCCATCCAGGCAGGAGCGTGATAATACAGCAATGGATTCTGCCATTGAAGCGCTGCAGGCGATGGCGGAAATCGGCAGTATTTCAAAAACTGGCCCCATCACTTTCAATCAATTTTTAGATGAATTGGCTCCCTGCTGGAGTGGAAAAGCGGTTGTAGCCTGTGCACCTTCCGATCAGGTGCGTGTTGCGGAACCGTATGATTCTCGAAAACATCCTATTCATACTGCGGCCGTAATGGGGCTGACAGAGCGGGGATTCCCCCGGCGCATTTCAGAAGATCCTTTCTTACGCGATGAAGAAAGGCAGATGCTCCGGAAGGTGGCAAATGTTGATTTGGAAGATATAAAGGATCGCTCCGATGATGAACGTTTTTTCTTCTATCTTTCCGTTACGGCGCCTGCGGACAGATTAATCCTATCATTCCCTCGCTCGATAGACAATTCCGATGCGCTGCCTTCGTTCTATCTGGATGAAGTCCGGTCGGTTTTCGCTTCACACAACACCAAACAGGGCACGCATGTGCCCGAAGTAGTTTCCCGTACTCTGGCGGATGTTGCGCCTCGGGCTGAGGAATGCGTAACGGACGAGGACCTGCTTCTTGCAGGATGCGCCGACCTCTTCGATCCTGGAATTGAATCAGATTCAATTCGACGAGAGGAGAAACAGATCGCAGCAAAAGAACTGTTGAAAAAGCTGTTATCAAGAGAGAATTGCGGAATTAAAACACGCGATACACTCGTTTCACGACGCCTTCCAAGAATCCCAAATATCTCCGTTCCGAAAAATCGCTCTCTATTCACCAAACGGCGGCTATTCACCGTCTCGGAACTAGAGACCTATCAGCGCTGCCCATTCCAATACCTGCTTCAGTATAAATTAAAGCTTCGCCCCCAGAGGGATGGTGCGGGAAGGATTGTACAGGGTACCGTTTTACATGAGGTCCTAAGACGTCATAGCATTCAGTCGAAAAATCGAAAAATTACGCTGCAGACGGAATCGGAACAGCTGGAGCAAATGAAATTGGAACTGCGAAAACTGCTGCTTGAGATCATTGAGACACAGCAGCTGGATGCCAGATCGCACAGAATATTGATGGCTCAGCGAATGATATCGAATGCATTGGATAGATTTGCGGAACGGGAAATGCATTTCCAGCCGCTATTTGGGATGACTCCCGCGCATTTTGAGCTGGCTTTTGGCCCGGATGAACCTATAGATGAAGCGGACATTCCAATTCCAACCAGAACGCGCGATGCGGGATCTACGATGGAAGCTCTGGTTCTGTCGAATGATGATAACTCCCTGACGATCTCAATCTGCGGGAGAATAGACAGAGTAGATATAGGCGATACCACTGGGCGAGCAATTATAATAGATTATAAACTTGGGCAGGCGCCTGATTTTAAAGAGATGCAAAATGGACGATCGCTCCAGATGCCTCTCTATATGATGGCCGCCGAACGCCTATTTGGACTCAAGCCGGTTGCTGCATGTTACGACTCTGCAGAAGATCAAGGCCGGCCTCGTATTTTTCGGATGGAACTGGGTATCCCAAAGGTGTTCGGTGTGGCTAAAGGCCTGGATAAAGCGACCTCTGTTACTCCTTTAAACCGCGATCAGTACGCCGATTTGATTAAAAATGCGGAGGCATCCGCGCTCCGTATAGCCTCAGAAATTATCTCTGTTCGAGTGGATGCGACACCCGGAAACCATTGTAAATTCTGTGATTACAGCGATGTCTGCCGAACCACGGTTATCGATGGGCACGATGGAGAATAATAAGCCGAATTCACTTCAGGAGTAAAAGACATACAAATCCCGAAGTGGTTTCGTCTTATTGTATATTCTCATCAGAAATATTGGTAAGAATCCGGCATAAGGACGGGAACATATTACGGAGGAACTGAGCGAATGTTCGTTGAAAAATCCCTGTAATCGAAATACTGAATGGCACTAAAATAACACTAGGGGGGAATTTGAGGACAAAAGCCCGAATTCGTTATAAAAAGCAGGAACGCATCCACAGGCAGTCCAACTCGCGCATACTGGAAGCGCTGAGTGCAGACCAGCGAAAAATAGTAATTCTCTCGGCTCAGGAGTATCAGATTGGCGAAATTGCACGCGAGCTCGCGCTCACTCCTGATTATGTACAGCATTTCATGACAGGCCTCATTCAAAAACTCAGCACCGATCATCTTATAGGTTCACCAGACTGGCGCAATGTCATCAAATGGGCAGAAGAGGAGGGCATGCTGCGCCCTGAACGTTTACTCTCTTCCTCATTCCCACCGAAAGATTCAGATCAAATCGATCAAGGAGAGAAGCAATGATTTATCGAAAAATTGCAATTATTGTTGTGGTAGCATGTCTCGGAGCAGCGGTATCAGCCGCGCCCCAGCTTGATAAAATTTTAAAAGGCGGCGGAATAATGCTCGCTGTGGATAAATTTGGCCCGGAAATTAACAAAGCCATCAACTCCGTGACTAAAACCAACAATGTTGGAACTGCATTCGACACCAAAGTAGTTCCTGTTCTCTCACTAGGAACGGGTGCATACGCTGGCGCGGTGCAGGTGGCCGGTCCGCGCGAAGCCGTTGAAAAAGTGAAGGCAGTCGCACAGATTGAGGGTAAATTCGGCCCGCTCGGAATGCGCTTTCGTGCCTTGATCCCAATCGCCAGCAAAAGCGTTTCCGACATTAAGAGGGTGCCGGGAGTAGGAGTCAGCGGCATTATCGATGTGAAATTATAGCGCTATGCTACCTGCTGCAGCAATATCGCAATGTACTGCCTGCTGCTCCTGCCATACAGTGGGTGGAGTCAGTTGAGTCGTCCGCTCGTAGTTCTCACTATATCATTTGGGATTGGTATTGCAGTTGAGTTATGGAGTCCAGTGCTTAAATTAGCAGGCTGTGGACTTCTTGGTATTTGCTGCATTTTGTGCGCGGTCACAAAGCGTGCTTACTGGGCATCCAGTGGAATAGTCCTCGGATTCGTACTGCTGGGCTGTCTGCGGTGTTTCTCGCAGGAGAAACTTAATTTCAATGATATCACCCAATTCGACTCCGGGCACAAAACAGTGCGTGGAACTGTCGAATCAGATGTATTAATTCGCCCGTCAAAGTCATCTGATGATCGGGGCTCCGCCTCGTTTACAGTGAAAATCAGAGATATGGACGGGATGCGCAATTCGGATCAAAGTATCGATGTATTCCTGATCTTGAATGGCGAACGAAAAACGCTGAAGGAGAGTGGCGCAGCATTCCACCCTCCTTTTTTTGGTGATCTGGTAGAGCTAAATGGGGACCTAAAATATGCTGCCGGCGCACGAAATCCTGGCGGCTTTGACTTCGCGGAACGAGAATGGCGACGAGGAACTTCGGCTGCACTCTACATAACTCATCCAAAGGACTGCACAATACTCCCGTATAAGCGTTTCCCTGATGAGCCGATTCTCTGGCTGGCTATAAAATTCAGAAATCTTTTCAAATACAGATTCAACGCATCATTTTCTGCAATAAATTCGGGACTTCTTCAAGGAATACTGCTCGGTGATAAAAGCGGACTTAGCTCTCGTGTTCTGGAAGATTTTGAACGAACAGGTACCGAGCATATTCTTGCTACGGCAGGGCTGCATGTGGGGATTGTAGTCATCCTAATTCGAGGACTTTTCTGGCGCATAGGGGTGCAGCGAAAACCAGCGATTATCTTTACTATACTGCTGCTTATCTTGTTTGCTTTGATGGCAGGAGGGCGGCCAGCAGTGACTAGGGCGGCGCTTCTCGCAGGAATCTATCTAGCCAGTATTCTTCTGGAGCGCGAGTTCGATATATGGAATGCGCTGGCTCTTACCGCTCTCACCATTCTGATTTGGAATCCTTTCCAGCTGTTCGATGCCGGTTTCCAGTTGACGTTTGCAGCGGTGATCACCATAGCGCATCTGCTTCCTTTCGGTGAGCGGCTGCTTAATAATGCGCAGTATCGAATGTTTCACGATAAACAACCATCAAGACTATTCGTATTAGGATTTGAGATTTTTGCCGGTTCAATTATGCTGTCATTTGCTGCTCAGATCGGCTCGCTGCCGCTTATTGCGGCCTATTTTCATACCTTTTCACTTGTCTCATTATTGGCAAACTCCCTTTCTGTGCCCCTTTTGAGTATTATTATTCCCCTTGGATTTCTGTCGGCAGTTTTCCCCGCGATAGCATTGATTCTTGCCCCGCTTTTATCGCTGCTGATCTGGGTTATTCAGACTTGCTCGGGTTTTAGCTGGTCCTGCTTCTCTGCTGCCACACCACATCCTATTTTGATTGGGTCCTACTATCTAGTGATCTGGTACGGAGCCTGGAAGTTAAAAAAGCGGCTTCCGCTGAGCAAAGGTGACGCCGCAGCAGTTTATAAAAAATGAAGTTTTCACCGGATATTTATTGCAATGTATGATTAATTTGGATCTTTGGATTTTTGTGCGGGTTATTCTCAAATTATCCAGATTTTAATAACCGCATTGATTGAGAGTTATTTTAAAAAGCTTACCTGCTCCTTTGAACTTCGACAGCGTCCTATTAATACATTCTTAGGCTTGCTCTTGATTTGCTGGATAAGCGGCCGGTTATTCCTTGACTTTCGATGTCTGATGCCGCCTCAGAACTAATACGAACAGCACTACGCTCACAGGTGGATTTTTTAGCGCATCGGGATGTGTCCAATATTGTCGGTGGTGATTGAGCTTAGTTATCAATGAATATAGGGTCAGAAAATGAAGATGAGAACAC
This sequence comes from Chthonomonadales bacterium, assembly GCA_038203935.1. Taxonomy (GTDB): domain Bacteria; phylum Armatimonadota; class Chthonomonadetes; order Chthonomonadales; family Chthonomonadaceae; genus JANXSG01. The sequence goes on along the minus strand of JBBRDM010000002.1, from coordinate 37,015 downwards.
ATGGATCTTTTGAAGAGGGGCGTCACACTTTCCTGCAATGGCTTCTATGCAAATATGTACCTAAATCTAGCCGAGAAGCTTAGACGGAAGGAACGAGGACTAGGAACTCTCAATGCGAGAGAACGTGCTGTCTTTATCAAATGCAGTTGTATCGTCGGCATTCTGCCTGAACAGGCAGAATGCCGACGATTTTGCTGGTCGGTTGATTTCCACATCGAAGCCATATTTCCCTGGTAGGCGAACCAAAGAGGGCGGCAATAGCGGCGAGCCATCCCCGTACATCTGAAACGGCGATGCGCATCCCTCGTATACATGGGCGACCGCCACGCATTCCAGATGCTAGTGTTATGATATTTTGATAGTTCAAATAATCACAATATACATCCTTTCATTCTTAAAGAATGTATATTTCGAGATTGGCTGCTTCAGAATATAGGAATTTGAGTGAAGAAAGTTTGCATTATTATTTGCGTTAATCAGCTCTCTTGAATGCTTTATATGTGTGCTTTCCTGGGCGTGAATTACCTTCTTGGCAGGCATTCGGCCGATCCCTGTGCATGCGATGCATTTGGTTCTGGCCGCACCAGGCAGATATGGGGAATAGCTTAAGCGACTCAAGATGTCTTTCCACTCAGGCTGGATAGGGTGTGCCCTGGGCAGCTGATCCGTAGATGTGCGGGTTTTGGCGCTGGCACTCCTCAATTACGGCGATCTGCTGGCGTACCTGCTGGGGAGTGATCTCTAGAGGCACGCCTTCTGTGAGAGTGCGGTAGAGCATTGAGTAGAACGCATGGGACATGCCATCGAATAACCCTTGGCCTTTCGGGGCGTCCCACTCCTCTTTGGTCCATTCCAGCGAGTCGCTGCAGTATGCTGGCATTCCCTCCGCTGAAACAAGAGGCGTCGTCGTGAGATGCAGTTCGCTGGCAGTTGCGGGATTGTAGTACTCCCACTCCAGGTGCTCCGAGGTCCCCTTCAAGCCCCCACGAGTGCCGTAGACATTGTAGGTAAACGAAGGAAACCGACAACATGAGGAGATTTCGAGGCGGATAAGGGGGCGTTTCTCACCGCTGAGAATGAGCAGCACATGATCCTCTGCCGTCCCATAACTTGTTGCGTTCCGCATAAGGCAGTGTATGGCAGGCATAGTATCGTTTCCGAATAGCTGCAGAGCTTGATCCAGAGGGTGCGGCCCGGTATTGAGCAAGTTGCCTCCCATCTCGCTGGTGAGGGTCTGCCAATCGTAACGGCGCGAAAAGCCATTGAACTCCACGCAAATCTGAACTATCTCTCCCAGTACATCTGAAGCAATCACTTCACGTATTTTCTGAAAATAGGGTGCGAAGCGCGATTGCTGAAAGATGGCCAACAGTTTCCCTGATTTTTCAGAAGTCTCGATGAGCCGATCCACATCGGAGGCTTTGGAGGCGAGGGGCTTTTCGCAGAGTACATTGAAACCGTGCTGCAGCAAGTCAAGGCTGATAGGAACGTGAAACTTACTTGGGGAGGCATTCACTACAATCTCAATATCATCGCGTCCAAATAGCTCTGTATAATCTGAATAAGTCGCACAACCGTATTCTGAAGCTGCGCGACTGCGTCTTTCCGCCAGGGGATCAACGGCAGCAACAATCTGAAAGCGATCCGTATCCTTCGAGAGATAGGCCCCATGAATGTCGCGCCCGCTTCTCCCTTGCCCCAAAATTGCAACTCGAATCTTCTGCATTATCCTGCCCTTCTACCTTTTAGCCTTTAATCTCGATTGAGATTTCCGCTATAGTTCCTCATCTGGTATGCCGACCTGTACGATTCTTGATTTCGGTTTGGAAATAGTGCTTCGAATGAGACCTAAATGATCCCTTGCCGCCTGCAATGCTGCCCCATCCAATAGATGAGTGCGTTCCAGAACTCACTCTGCCTAAGTAATTTTACCGTTATTCTTAAACCGCTCACGGCGAATGTTGGCTAAAGCATTTTTAGACCTATGCCAGATGCGTTCTGCCTCTATCAGAGCGGACTTCGCTTCTTCATGCAATTGTAAAGGAGTTTTTTCTACTATAGTTCTTCCTCGATGGTGCGGGCTTGTTTTCGTGTAATTGGGCGTGTGGAAGCGTGTCGAATATGAAGAATATATACTGTTGGTACGCCTCCAAATGATATATCTTCACTAGTGATTGCAAAAAGTATACGGTAGAAAATCTTGCTGCCCGGACGGCGATATAAAAGCTGTCTTACCTCATGCCGAAATTTCTGTGGAGCATGCGGACAGCGTCGAGGAAAAGTAGAAAGAGAGCTTATTGCCTGATATATGCCTTCTCGCCAGGCAATAGCGACATCAGCGGATGCCGTTTCAGCAAAGTATACAGTCGCCATATCAAGATCACGTTGAGCGCGTGCTGTGAAACGCACCTCGTAAGTCAGCGACGTATCTATACTTTGAGACAGATCGCTCATTAGGATGATGCGGGAGTGATATTCAGAATCTTGGACTTCATCGAATCCCAGCGCGCTTTCTCATCTTCTAAGGAGATGCTGCGGTCCATTTGCATATCATCAAATGCCTCTTCAACAGCCGCAGCGCATTCAATTGAGTCCTGAGGGTCTTGTTCCTGCATAAGGAGAGCTTCAGCAATCGCAGATACAGCAAAGCGACTGTACGCTTCTTCCGGCAGAAGTGCAACCAATCGTGAAGATAATTCATCTGGCAAGTCTAATGTTATAGTCATACGAGTACCTTATTCTCCCGTGGACAATATTTTTTCTGTACGGGCATCCCTCTAGAACTAAGTCTGACTAATAGCTCTTCAATCAATATCTCATTATACAATATATTATGTGTCGCATCAGGATACAGCCGGAACAGAATCGGTAATGCTATCTACCCAAGTGATAAATTGTGTATCCCATTCTTCTGATGCGATGTGTGTTTCAAGAATACGTTTTTGAATCTCTTCTGCCGTCAGATGACTCGTTGTATATTCAATCTGAAGCGATTCGTTAGCAGCTGGCTGTGACTTCAAAGTGCGTGTACGGAATTTAGTATCTTTCTGCGTGAAATCCGCAAGCAGCTCATCGGCAATTTTACCTGCTTCTTCCAGTTGAGGAAGGGTATGTTTCAGGTTTTGACCATAGATGCAGCTTTCCTGAAAACAACGCAATGCTTTGTCTTTATCGCCATCACGGGCGAATGTCAGAGACCGTAGTTCCAATTCAGAAATCTTTCGTTGCTGCTGTTCTGTGTGTTTACGAAGCAAGTTCACCTTCGTCCCCGCTTCTACAGCCTGTTCTTTATAGATAAGCAGGTCAGCCTTCATCTGTCGGACGGCGTTTTCTGCAAGGGTTCGGGAGGTTGGTGCGTTTTCAGAGGAATTTCGTTTTCGCTTGATCGATGCTAAGAACCCTTTTTCAGTATCAGCTAATTTCGGGCAGGTAATAGCAGCGATGAGAGTGAGCAGATAACCTTCAACAGATAGTCCGTTAGCCGCTGCAATTTCCTGCAGCAACTGTTCTTGCTCTGCTTCAAGATTAAGTGTGACTGCCATTTTGATTCTCAACATCCTTTATCGGTCGCAACCAGAATGCAGCTTATCGTAGGCTACACCTTTATAGCACCATGGTCATGAATAAACTAAGTGGGTCTTCGATATAGTTAGCGAAAGGACCGCACTCTTTAAATCCGAATTTCCAGTAGAGATGGTGAGCCGGTTCGAAAGCTATCATCGATCCTGTTTCCAGACTCAGCTTGATATAGTTACGACGTTTCGCTTCCGTGATGATGTGCTCCAGCATTCTCGAAGCAACGCCTTTTCGCAGGAATGCAGATGCGGTTCGCATAGATTTAATTTCGCCATGCTGAGAATCTAATTCTTTGAGGGCGACACACCCGGCCAATTCCTCACCTTCCCAGACACTCCAAAAAGTAATTTCTGGCTGGCGTAATGCATCGACATCCAACGCATGATTACTTTCCGGCGGTGAGATTGCCGACATATTTGCAAGATGTTCCTGCAATAAACTCTTTATATCAGAACCAGTCAAATCATCGATAATAATTTTCATCTTAACCTATATGATAACGATAAATACAATCTATGGCCGAAATTTATAAACGCGCATTTTGGGATTTTAGTGTTTACAAAAACCGCATGATCACTTGATCTGCATCCATTACAAGCTCGTTATAGTGAAGGCTAACTAAATGCTTCATGGCTGTTTTTTTAATGTGAGGATCGCAGCCTCGGCTATTGGCAATGCCTGATTTGCTTCAGATAGTATATCTTGACTGGATAACTGGATAATAGTATCTCCATCAATCGCAACATAGTTGAAGCCTTTCATTTTAAGATCGTGTATCGGTTCCGTCCCTGTCCAATTTATTCTAGCAAATGTCAAGCCATTAACTAAACCTATTTCTGTTTTCTCTTGGTGCCAGTTTGTACGGCGCCGTTTCACGCCTCCAAGCAGCTTATCGGCAAGTTGATCAAGAGCATACTTAGTTGCTTCACCGACTGGTGGGGCTACGAGGTTGAGAAGAAGAGTGGCCTTAGTTCCGTCTTTTCTCTCATCGCTGACCCATGCGAACATTTTCGCACCTTCAGGACCATTTTTATGTAGAAAATGATAATCCTTAGGAGGTTGGAGGGTGTATTTTTCAATTTTAACGACCGTACCAAGGCGCTTGGCAAGTAACTTGTCGGGTATCCAGCGCGGTAGAGCCGGCTTGTCTTGACCATTCGTTTTAATTGCCGCCAGACTCATCAATATAACGCAGCATACGAACAAATGGTGATATGTTTTACGCATCCATGTTGACTCCTAATACAGCGGTCTCAATTGGGTATGCTATTTGATAGCTTTTTCAAGTTCTAGTGGCAGAAAGTTAGTGATCGTTATATTCTCTGCCGAACATCGAAATAAAGAATTTAGAGATTCTTTCGAATATACTACAGTAGCATCTCTTTGTCAACACTCTGCTGAGCTAACTTTACTATTGAGCGTAATGCATCATTGACAGCCTCCGCGGTGGGGAAAACAGCGGCCAGATCAGGTTCCGGCAAGATCATACTGTTTCCCTTTGCATATCGCTCGGCATACTTCTCGCGAGTGCCACCCGAAAAATCATACTCATGTAACATTGCTTCTTGATCAATTTTCTTCTTCATGCTGTTTTCTTTGAAACGAGTCACCTGGAGCAGATAGAGCTATTGCGTAGGAGGCATCCAAAATTACTTTATCCAGACGTGGCATTATCTTTTCCATACAACTACTGGTCTAATTTAGCCGACCAGTCAATGGGTACTTCCAGTTTCATAGAACGGGCAGTATGAAGAAAGGAACGTGGAATCTGCTCTACCTCAGACAATGTTTCCACCGTTAATCGCACTCCTGTGTTCACTTCTAATTGTAAAGGCGTATCTGGACGAAGTACTTTTCCGTCAAAAACGGCTTCCATTTTTTGAACCATTGATTTTCCTCACAAAAACAGATAAGGTGAACTCTAACTATTTGCTCTGCTCCCATTATACACCGGAATAATTTCAGCACGTCATTTGCTATAGTTTGTAAAGAAGACTAATGAAATAATAAGGCGGGCGCAGCTGATATCAATCCACAAATACAAACTCATTCGCGCAGACTAAAACCTGGCAGTAAGCTTCCCAGGCTGCTTGATCGCGGGATGGTAAAGGACCGTTTGAGGCCAGCGCGACCGTTTCGTGTCGCACACGGTCGAGGTATCCAAGACCAATTTTGATCTCGGCTGAAGAAGGAGGTCGGCTGAAGAGCAGGCGATAGGCTGCGGTAATCCGTTCGGTATCGCCGCCTGGGACTTCCGTCATCAGCCGGTGCGCAAGCGCCTTTACTTGATCCAGAACGAACGAACTGTTCATAAGGAAAAGCGCCTGCGGCGCGACTGTAGTCGAGGTGCGGTGATCCATACTCGCCGTCGGGTCGGCAGTGTCGAAGAGCGATCCAAAACCAGTTCTGTCCGAACGGATTGTCATGATATAGAGCGTTCTTCGCGGTGCATTGAAATCGCGTAATGGCTTGCCGCCTAAAGTGAGGTCAAGCTTTCCGGAAACCGCAAGCATGTTATCTCGAATGGCTTCGGATTCCAGTCGCTGCCGGTTCATTCTGCCGAAAAGACGGTTGCCGGGATCGTGCTTCAGGCAGGCATCGTTCGGCTCGGAGGACTGCTGATAGGTGGCAGACAGCATGATTTCGCGATGCAACTTCTTCATCGACCAGCCGTTTTTCACGAACTCCGAAGCGAGCCAGTCCAGCAGTTCCGGGTGAGTCGGGCGCTCGCCCAAAAATCCGAAGTTGCTGGGGGTTCTCACAATCCCCTCGCCAAAATGCCCCTGCCAGATTCGGTTCACCATCACGCGGGCGGTGGTGGGATGTTCGGGGCTTGCCAGCCAGTTCGCAAGCTGAAGCCGGCCGCTGCCCGAAGTGATGGGAGGCTGTTTCATCCCGCCCAGAATAATCGGGAAGTGGCGCGGAGTGAGGTCGCCGAGGCGCAGATAGCTGCCTCGGATATGCACATGGATATCGTGGACTCCCTGCTGTGAACTTTCAGGCACACCGCCTTCCTGAGCGCCATTCGCATATTCGATTGGCGGGGGAGTTTTCTTCTGAAGTTCGGTGATGCTGCTATCCCATTTCGCCAGAATAAGCTTTGCTGGTTCTGGTAAAGCAGTCTCATCCGCCTTTTTATGAATCCAGAACGGGCTGTGGTCTCCATTCAGAGTGCCGGATTTATTCAGTGATGCAGCCAGCAAAACTGCTGCAGATTCGATCGTGGGTTTGAGGTCGGCGAAAGAATTATTCTGGCCTGATGGCGCTGCGCTGGATTTTTGGAGTCCCTCCCTCCATGCTCCCAGCAGAGAGCCTGCGCCTTTTACATTTCCCCGGGTGCTTCCTGCCATATCCATGAACTCCCAGACAGCGCTGCTTCCGAAACTATCGGGATGCGGATTGCTTAGGAGCGGATTAGACATCATATCTCGCGCGAGATTCCAGCTTTTATTACTCTCCATGTTAGTTATGGTGAGATCTACTGTCGTGGTATCGTTGAAGTAGGTCTCTTTTGGGAGAATGAGAATCTGGATGCTCTCCCCTTTCTGAACCTGTATACGTTTCAGTCGATCTGAACCCTGCCCTGCGTGGAAATCCTGATTTCCACCGTTCGGTATATCACCTCTTGCCAGCTCCACTGATCCAGCAGGAGTACGATAATCGATGATCCACGCAATGCCGTCACCGCCGCCCGGATCGGCATCGGCAACATTGCCAGTGATTTCGACGGTGCCAGTAATGGGACTCTTCCAGCTGACAACCACTCCGTTTTCCGGGGAGGGATGCACGTTCACAGATTTCGGTGGCAGGGTAAAGGATGCGAGAGTACGGGCGGTTTCGTTGGTATTGATCGTAACGGAAGGTGTATCTCCCTTGCCCTTCCAGCCGACCACGCCCGGCGCTTCCAGCAGATCCTTGTACTGATGGGTCATCAACGGATAGTCCGCCATGCCCAGAAAATCCATCCACTGCTGCAGCGCGTAGGGGTGTAATTCCTGTTGTTTTGAATAGTCCGCAAGTGTCAGTTTCGGGTTAGACGAATGAAGATGCGCATATTCCCAGGCAGAGGTGATGTATTTTGCAGCGGATGGCGAGGCCGATTTAACAAACTCCGTGTAAGCAGCCGTTTGTGCCGAGGCTCGCGATTTTTGAAGGCCATCCAGATCCATTTCGAACTGTTTTCGGGCGGTGGCCTGCGCTGGAGTCTCCAGCGGAATTCGAAGCATGTTCTCCCCGGCTCCTTTGGGAGTCAGCTTTGGCAGGATATGCGAACTCATAAAAATGCCGGCGAGGCCGTAGTAGTCTTTGGTGGGGATAGGATCGAATTTATGATTATGGCAGCGGGCGCAGGCGATGGTCAGCCCCATGAATCCCCGGCTTACCACATCCACCTGGTCGTCCGCAATATCGGTCAGGATTTTCTCTTTGTCGGCATCTCCGTTGCCCCAGTTCCCCACGGCCAGCATTCCGGTTGCTATCGTTCCTTGTATATTTGCTATGCCAGTTGAATTCTTGATAGGCGAAGTAGAGGTTGGTTCTGATACAAAGTGTAAACTTGAATTGCTCGAGTTTACCGGCAGCAGATCACCTGCAATCTGATTGCGCATGAAGTCGGAGTAGGGCATATCGCGGTTCAGGGCGTTCACCACCCAGTCGCGGTATCTCCAAATCTCATTGAAATCGGAGTCGGAGCCGACCGAACGCGCATCAGAGGAGTCGCAGTATCGCACTACATCGAGCCACCGCCTTCCCCACCGCTCCCCATATTTAGGCGAAGCGAGCAGGCGATCTACCACTTTGGAGTAGGCACTCGGCGATTTGTCACGCAGAAATGAATCGACTTCCTCTGGCGTGGGTGGCAGCCCGATAAGATCGAACGTGGCACGGCGAATAAGAGTGTGGCGGTCGGCAGGTTTCGCGGGCATCAGACCCTGCGCTTCCAGCCTCGCGAGAATAAAACTGTCAATGGGCGACTTGACCCATTTTAGATTTTTAACCTTTGGCGCCGCCTGCCGGTGAACGGGGACGAACGACCAGAAACTTTTCTGCGCTGGAGTAATTGCATATTCACCGCTCTTCGCCGCCTGAAGCGTCTCTTTCGAAACCATTGCTCCTGGCCACGGCGCTCCCATCTTCACCCAGTCCTCCAGAGTGCGCTGATCGGCATCACTGAGCGGGCCGGACGGCGGCATTTTGGGGGAAGATTGGTAATGAATTGCCTGAATGATCAGGCTTTTATCCGGGACGCCTGGCATTAGCGCGGAGCCGCGCCCGCCCCCTTTGAGAAGATTCTGAAGCGAATCGAGCCGAAGCCCGCCGGACTGCAGTTTCTCACCGTGGCATCCGGAGCAGTACTGCACGAGCAGCGGCCTCACTCTGCTTTCGAAATACTCCGACTGAATCGCTGTTACTGCTTTCGGAGGGTCTGTTTTATTCTCTCGGGCATTTACTGCCAGAGAAGAAAACAGAATACTGATGGTTACGGCCAAAGAAAATAGTGCATGCTGCGGTCTCGAACTCATTCTTTAGAACTCCATGATTGCAGATTACAAATTAAAAGTACGTTACAATTAGTCTTTCAGACAGGAATCTACTGCTCATGTTTCTCTATTATCGCGAAATGGACGAATAACTCCAATTCTATTTAATCTTTTTACTTATGCAGGTTTACCGAGTTTATGATGATTGCAAAAGTCATCATTCGAATGATACCTGTCCACGTTGCCCTCTTCCCCTATGACCTCCTTCTCCCAAAAACAGGAAAAGGGGGAAATAACGCCTGAGTGATAAGTGTTATTTTTTTTGCCTAACACTCCACCCACTTCTCTGCTCGTACAAACGATAAATCAGTTTGCATTAGGCAAGGGTAGAGTCAAAATTAAGCATTTCCCCCTTCTCCCGTTTTTGGGAGAAGAGGGTCAGGGAGATGAGGAATTAGACTGTGCATTTCCTCCTCTCCCGCGAGGAACGAGCATGCGGGAGAGGGCCGGGGTGAGGTGCATTTTGCAATTTCCTGTAGAGATCGAAAAAAATATATTGATCTCGACAAGCTGCTCGCCTTCATAACATGAATTAATATTATTTCGATGCGGAGGGAGCAGCATTAGCAGGGGCAGCTTGGTCTCCGCCTGGAAGGTGGCGAAGAGCTTCGCGTGCCTCAGGGCGCAGCTTGCTTATTTCAGTTGGGGCGAGAAACTGCTTCTGCTCATCGGCACGGGACATGGGTTTATTTGGACTGCATCCATGAGCGATTATGATCAGGAACAACAGTATGACAACTGCTGTTCCTTTCAGTACGCCGAATGAACTATTCGGGCGAATATCTATCATGAGCGTTTAGCATCCCACATATTGAGTTCTGGATGCCCGACGCCATCGGGATTGGTTTGAGTGGGTCTCAGCGCTTTTGCATGGCCATCAGCGAATATGAAATTGCTTAGACTCGAATGCTTGTCCGAAATGGCTCCGTTTCTGCCCCAGCCGAATTTCTTCGAATCTGGAGTGGATTCATCTCTCGCTCCGTTTGGTCCTGGCAGTCCGCCCCACAGTGGCGGAAGCGCCTCGAATTTAGCATCGAGCATTGTCATAAATATCATTCCATTGACAGGTGTGCTGTTACTATTTTCGCCCCACCACCATCGAGCTACATTCGAAGCTACATCGCCTGTGTGCTGTTCACCCAAAGCAATGGATTCGGCAGGCCGACCGACTGCAGCGATAGATTGAGGTGCCACAGCAGCAGGAGCCCAGGCAGGTATCGACATGATAATTCCGCGTGCCTCACCTCGAACCTGATCGGTACCAACTATCGAGTTGAATGCATAGCTTACCCTCGTACCTGCATCACCGCCGCTTGTAGTGGCTGCGGATGCGCCTCCATCTGAAGGACATCTGAAAATACCCAGGTTCTTGATATACGGTAAAACTCGCCCTTCCCAGTACTGCGATTTACCTTCTATGGTGTTCCAGTTATTTTCCCAGTAGGCATGCACCGGAAACAACTCATCATAGTCCTGGGTATACATTAAAATTCCAAGTCCCAGCTGCTTTATGTTAGAGAGGCAGGAAGTCTGGCGAGCCTTTTCACGGGCCTGAGCGAAAACAGGAAATAAAATCGCTGCTAAGATGGCGATGATTGCGATTACAACTAATAGCTCAATGAGGGTAAAACCACTTCTCTTATGATGGTACATTACAATGCTCCTTTGCTGGATGGTCTTAAACGCTTCGAAACCGAGGGTTTGATCGCGCTTTTGATGTATTAGAAAGCTTTGCGGCTAATGTATTCCAAATGGTTATGGTACGGACCGATATTAATGCAAATCTTGATTACCTTATTTCTCCCTCTGCACGTCATAGCGAGGAAACAAGCTAAAAAAGTCAATGGTTTACCAATACTATGTTATCGTGCTGAAATCACCTCCCCTTTGATGTATGAGGCTCAGTACAAACCTTGATGCAAGTCCCATTTTTTCATGTTTTGCGTCTATTTCGTATCATTCGGAACTAAAGCATGCTGTGGAATTCCGTAGAACAAGATTTCCCCTGACTATAGAATGACGCGGCGGTCCCTCATAGCCATTGATGCGCTCCCTTACCATAGAGAGAAACACCTCAACCATCTCTTCGACCGGGTGAGAAACTGTAGTCAATGGAATGCGGCCGAAACGGGCTGGAGGCTGATCATCGTGACCGACGATACTGACATCCTCGGGTACCCGGAATCCAAGATCCTCCACGCCTACAACGAAGCCTTGCGCCGTATAATCATTCACAATACACATGGCTGTGGGGCGATTTTCTCGTGTAAGCGCCGCCCATTGCTTAGCAATGCCTACACCGCTTTCTTCCTGGTTCGCTATTGCTCCACCATAAAAATGCCATAAAGGGTTATATTCCACTTCATACTCTGCCAGCGCACGGCGATAGCCTGTGTAACGAAGTCCTGTATGTCGTTCTGGCCCCACTTTATAGAACCCTATGCGTCTATGTCCGAGAGAAAGCAGATACCGGGCAGACTGATAAGTGTTGTCTTCCTCATCAAGAATTACTTGATCACAGTCTACTGGAGCAGGAGAGCCGTAACAGATACAGGCTACCAGTCCACCCTCTTCCTGAAACTTATGCAGCTCTTGCATTGCCTCGGGACAGACACCTGCAGAGGCGCATATGACAGCGCGTGGCCGCTGCATTCGAATATCTCGCATCAATGCGACCTGCTCCGCACCATTATGAGCAGCGTGATAATCATATCCATGAATCGGCGCGCGAAATCCATCCTCGTGAAGAGCACGCTGCACAAGCAGCAGTTTTTGAGTGCAGCATCCCCCATCGATTGTTAGTGTAAAAAGAGGAATGAGGTCCGCACAGCGTCCATTCGCCAGACGCACTGCATGCGGATTAGGGCTATAACCCAATCGCTCTATAGCGCCCATTACAGCTTCTCGCGTGTCGGGAGATATTACGCGTTTTCCAGATAGGGTGAAGGAGACAGTAGCTGATGTGACACCAGCTTCTCGGGCGACATCTGAAATGGTTATTGATTTTTTACTCGTCGAAGCACGCCGCATATTTCTCTCTGCTTGCTCCAGGCCATAATCTGGTCAATTGGCCCTTATGATAGAATTCATTTAAGCGCTTACGTAAGCGCTTAAATGAATTCTATCATAGTTTATAAATGTTGTCAAGGGGCTTTAGAAATAACCGCAGTATAGATTCGACATGGACAATTTTTCTTAGTTAGCCTAGGATTATTGCCAATTGAGAAGATGGCCCGGCTGAACCTCGCCAATCTGGAAAACATCGTTAACGATTGTATCCGGTCAGAAGCTGAGCGCGCGAAAGTATTTACTTCTCTAATATAAAGTATTTACTTCTCTAATATAAGGAAGATAAGCCAGGCCAGGATTCCAGCTGATTTTCGACTGCAGCAAATACATCGCAGCTGTCTAGATTTCGGTTAGGCAGCACTATAGTCACGAATAGAGAGGGTAATTGCTGAACCAGTCTGATAGAAGATGGAGAAGCAGTTAATGAGGTGCTCGTTCACGATTCTATGCAAATTACGGCATAGTATCGCCAAATTGGGTGCAATTATCGTGATCTCAAGTCATACTCCGATTCGGAGTAAAAGATTTCCTATGCCCCGCCTTTCCCTCCTCATTGATGGAATTAGAAGGTATATATATTTTTTTCATGTTCCTAAAGAGGTTCGTGATTATCATCAACTGAATTACTCATTTGACCGAAGATAGCTGGTTTGGTCTATAATATGTGCAGTACTTCGAAGCTGTTTCATCAGAAGTAACCAGATTCATAGAAAGTTGAGAATTCATGGCCACTATCACCCCTTTCCAGGGTGTCTACTTTGACTCCAATGCTGTTTCGCTTGCGGATGTAATCACGCCACCCTACGATGTACTTTCACCTGCGCAACAGGAGGCATATTACGCTCAGAATCCCGAAAATATTGTTCGTCTGATACTTAATAAAGATCAGCCAGACGATTGCGACTCTAATAATCGATATACCCGCGCTGCGGATTTTCTGAAAAACGCTCTCTCCTCGGGAAAGCTGGTACAAGATACAGAGCCGGCATACTACGAGTATATACAAAAATTTGAGCACCCGCTGGATTCAAACCAGATTGTAGAGCGAAAAACCCTGTTTGTTGCTCTCAAACTAGCTCCTTATTCTGAAGGGGTGGTGCTTCCCCACGAAGAGACTCATCCCAAAGCGAAGGCAGACAGGCTGCTTTTAATGCGAGCGACACACTCCAATCCAGAGCCGATTTACGGCCTGTATGAAGATCCGGAGATGGAAGTAGCAAAGGCTCTTGATGAATCTGCTTCAGGCTCGGAACCGTTGTTAGCGGCGACGTTCGCCGGCAAAAGTGGACCCGATGCGGAACAGCATCTAATATACCGGCATAGCAGCCCAGAACTAATCAGCAAATTGAATGCGTTTTTTGAACCACGCAGGGTATGGATTGCGGACGGCCACCACCGTTATGAAACCGCGCTCAACTATCAGGCGGAAACTACGGCTGCTGGCAAAAATTCGCCCAAGCCGGAAGACTATCTGCTTATCGGGCTCAGCGCTTTTGAAGATCCCGGCCTGGTGGTGCTGCCAACACATAGGCTGGTGAAAAATATCTCAATAAGCCGTTTCGACGATCTGCTGATGCAGCTCAAACGTTATTTTGCAGTTCAGAAGCTGCCAATTGACGAAGCGCGTAGTTGGATCAAAACAGAAGTGCAGGGTGAAAAACGCATTGTGATCATCAAAAAAGGAGCCTGCTACGCTCTCACATTAAAAGATCTATCACAGGCAGCGTATGCGATGCCGGGCGCACACTGCTCAGCATGGAAGCGACTCGATGTTACCATACTGCAGACACTCGTTCTGGATCGTTCGCTGGGAATATCCTGGACTGAGTTAGCGCATACGCACGATGTCGCTTACACACGAGATGAGCAGGAAGCAGTCGACCGTGTGCTGAGCGGTGAGTTCCAGATTGCATGTCTGCTGCAGAATCCTGCGGTGGATGAGGTGCGGGATGTTGCATCCGCGGGCGATAAAATGCCTCAGAAATCGACATTCTTCTATCCAAAACTCTGGAGCGGGCTGATTATTCGGATGTTGGAAAGTAAGTAATATCTTATGATGAACGATGTGATAAAGCATACTCTGCAGGCACAGACTCCCAAGTCAATGCTATTGACGGCGCTTTTTGCAGTGATGATGATTCTTTTGGGTCTCGGTATGGATATCCTTTCATTGTCGTTGTTTCGGAAACGCAAAGATACTTTAAAGGGAGGCCACCCCGGTCTCCCCCTGGTACCATGGATGATCTATTTTCTTGCATCTGTTTTCTGGTGGATGCGAGGATGGCTGCCGGTCGCTGTCGTATCGTTGATAGTGCTCACATTCTGGCACGCCTATGTTTTCCGAACTATCTATCGATCTGGAAGTCAGCTTCCTCATCGGAACATTTAGACTGAAGCGGACGTATTTGAGCTATGCACACGGTGAATGAAATTCAGATATTTGGGAATGCGGATGTAATCTGCCCGCGCATATTTCAGCTCGCTGCAGATATCCAAAACTGGCCAAAAATTCTGCCGCACTATCGCTATCTCAGAGTTAATGAACAGTCTGCAAGTTTTAAAATAGCCGATTTTGGTGCATCGAGAGATGGAATTCCCATAAAATGGTCCGCCAGGCAGGAGCTGTTTCCTGAGGAGAATCGGATCACTTTTTATCATATACGCGGGGTAACCAAAGGAATGTGGGTGGAATGGAGACTAGAGAAGAGCCACGATGGAGTGCATATTACTCTCGATCATGCTCTGAGTTATCCATTACCTGTGCTCGGACCATTTTTTGCGCAGTATATCGTAGGAAAACTCTTTGTGCATAATATCGCCGGCAAAACACTGCGGTGTATGAAAAAAATCGTCGAAGCCGAGTACTCTAAAAATCCGGAGCAGTGATTTCAAAAGGCTTAATAAGTTTTGCCCGCATGCAAAGATCGCTGAGTATTCCGTTTACACCTCTTGTCTCCAAGTCTAAAATCTCTTTTTTATTCCCATTATCAGCAGAAGCCACCTGATTCCCTGCTTCCGGTACCTCAGTTTTAATTTCGTTTTCCGTACTTCGAAATATAAAGTTTTTCAGGGCTTTGAGATGCAGCAGGTAGTGGTCGTGCAGCTCCTGGCACTCCAGGGGGTAGGGCTGACGATCAATCAAATCACTGAACCGATCATAATCCTGTACCGTGCTTAGATCATTCACAACTCCAGAGAGAGTGTCTCCATTTTGTGATCCATCGCCAGCAGTATTCGCTCCGGAAGCACTGCTCACAATATTTCTGCTGGATGAATAGCCCATAAAATTATGCTTACCTCCGCTGGTTAGCATCTCCATTTTCTTTAGGTCGACCTGTTTGACCCATCCGAGATAAGCTTTTATAGATATGCCTGTAAGTTGATTTTCCAAAGGCTTTTCAGGTGTATCAGAAGTCGCTGTGTTCCTGACATCGTTCAATGGAAAGGGTTCATTAGCCATGGGGAACACCGGGGGATGTGAAAAGTAAGGACTTCCTGCGAGCGAATCAACAGGCTTGACAGGCTGCGGCATCAGGCCCAGGTCGATATTCAGCAGCCGGGCCGTGGCTAGAATCACAATCACCGGTACGGCAATCGCAAGCGTAAATAAATTCATGCTTCCGGATCGCCCTTTTGACTGTACGCCGCGCTGCCTATCGCTCATCGCACCGTTTCCATCAATTTGTTTTCGGTGCCATGGCTGAACTCTGAGGCTATTGATTCCGAGTGATCGGCATGCATAACAAATCCGCTGCGATTATAGGCGGGCGGCTGAATAAACCAATCACGGGCTTTTGCCAGATCTTCACAGCCGGCTTCCGTCGCTTTGACCATGTTGGCCATTTCACGCGCGGTGAGATAGTGGAGTACATACTTTTTACCATCGTTATAGCGCTTTTCAGCATCTGAAAACATCATTTCTAAATCGGTGCCGAGCAGAGCTTCGCGGTTTCGCTCTTCAGCGCCGTGACAGTGCAATTTAATAAAAATGCGATCTGACCGGCCTGAGACCTGCACTCCAGCACGCACCCATCGATCAAGGCGATCCGGCGAGTATCTGCGATACCAGGCCAGGTCACAGTCGTCCATAGCGATTCGTGGCCCTTTACGACCAGCGCTGATGAATGGGACAAGCGGACCCTGAATTAAGAGCAGTCCGTCCTGATTTTCCGTGCCGGCCATTGCTTCCGATCCCCGGTCGTATCCCTTCGGAGTGTGAGAATTACCTTGGGCGTAGTAGATACTATTGAGCTGGCGTGGCTGCGCAGTCTGCTGCCAGGCAGGAAAAGTGAGATCGGCATAGCAGCCGGTTTCCTGCAGGATCGCTATTTCGTTATTTACTCCGCAGTAGTTATGCCCATTTTCACAGCGTGAATTTGCCAGTGCCCAGTTGCCGTGTATAAACGCATAGACTGGCTTTCCATCGGTATCTACCGAAAGCGCTCCATGGGATCTAAAAACTCGCAGCGCCTCCTCGAGTTTAAGCCGCAGCGTCTCTTCGGTATCGTCTTTATGGTGCAGATGAAGCTCTGTCTCGCCGTATCCAGCCTCGCATAATTCTACGATGCGATCCATCTCCCAGGCATCGTACTCATCCCAGGGATAAAAAAACGAGTGCTGGGGCAGCCGGCCATCCGCATCTTCATGGCGATTAGCGATTCGGGGATACCGCGACATCCAATCTTTTACTCGTATACGCGCGACTTCTGGAGGCGCCTTGCCCAGCTGCGGCTCAAAGTGATCTACCAGGCAGAGAAAGATATGCGTAGGGCCGGATTCGCTGCGTACTAATTTGTGCCGATTTTTTAAGAATGCTGCCCGCAATGCTATTTCAATGTTGTAAAGTTTTTTTTGAATGCTCACTACTGAACGATTCCCCACATTCCCAGACTTCGAAACCCATCGATAAAAATTCCAAACCGATTCTAACACTTATAGAGTTGCCAAAACGGGCTGATTTGTGCAGTGCAGATTACCGTTTGGCAGGCCTTGATCGTTGCACACCGCGATCATAACTCGCATATGTAATTAGACACCATTTTTTACGCAGTGATTCTGCCCGGTGGTTCGATTGGAGTGGAGAGTGTTTCAAACTATTCTTCAGGATTTGAGAGCAAAAGCACGCTGGTATGAGTATGATCCAGGCGCTAAAAGTATACTGCGTATGCTTTTGAGCGATGGCACCACAGCACAGTTACTTTACCGAGCAATGCGGTTTTGCCAGAAGAATCGGCTTAAGCCGATTTCTTATATGTTCTACCGACTGAATGCAGCATGCGGGCATGCCGTGATTGGGCGTGGAGCAGATATTGGGCCAGGCCTGGTTATTCTGCACAGCTTTGGAATAGTCATCAACACACAGGTGACAGCCGGAAAAAATTTAGTGCTGGAACACAGCGTGACAATCGGCGCAGAAAAAAAGCTCAGCCCGGTACTTGGAGATAACGTATTCATTGGTGCGGGAGCCAAGATTATCGGAGCCGTTCATATCGGATCGGATGTGAAGATCGGAGCGAACGCGGTAGTCATTCGAGATATACCCGATGGCGCGACTGTGATAGGCATCCCGGGGCGAGTGGTGAGAATCTACGGCGAAAAAGTGACCGATGAGGGCTTACCGATACCGGAGTTTGCATTTTCAACTATTGCCTAGCCTTGACAGGAGACTGTTTTCATATGCAGACCATTGAAAGGGAAGAGTGTGAATATACGGCACCGGCAGACTCTCCCGCTGACAGAATATTAAGCGGCCAAAATATTGTATGCTTTGCGAAAGACTGGAATGGAGATCCGACCAGTGTGACGCACGTTATGCGGACGCTGGCGCGATATAACCAGGTTTTGTGGCTTAACTCCATCGCGACACGCAGCCCTAATTTAACGCAGTCATCCGATATTAAGAAGATATTCAGCAAGCTGCTCAGCTTCGCACAAGGCCCGAAGCAAGTCGAACCTAACCTCTGGGTCTACACGCCGATAGTCCTTCCCCTCCCGCACAACAGAGCGGCGATCTCCCTGAATCGATGGATATTGAAAACCTCGGTGCGCATGCTCCGCAGAAAGCTGAAGATGAATCAGTTTCAACTATGGGCCTGGCCGCCTACTGCAGGTGAGTATGTGGATATATTAGGCCAAAACTTTACCGTTTTCTACTGCACCGATTCCTGGGCAGACTTCACACATGTAGATTCAGGGCAAATGATCTCGCTGGAAGAACACTTATGCGAGCGCGCAGATATAGTATTTGCTACTTCGAGAGCGCTTGCCAATGAGAAAAAGAAGCTGAACTCCGAAACACATCTGGCATCACACGGTGTCGCCTATGAACAGTTTAGCGCTGCTCTCGATGATTCTCTTGCTGTCCCGGCTGACCTTGCAGACTGCACCACTCCTGTGCTGGGTTTTTATGGCTTAGTTGAAGACTGGATGGATCAGGATCTGGTGGTGTATCTGGCAAAACGGCATCCGGAGTGGACTATCGCCCTGCTTGGCAAAGTGTGCACCGATGTTTCAAAATTCAAGGACTATGCTAACATTCGCCTACTCGGTCGGAAACCGCATTCCGAACTCCCAGCGTACTGCAGGCGGTTTTCAGTGGGAATACTGCCGCATAAGCTAAATAATTTGACTCTCAAGATGAATCCCATCAAACTGCGGGAATATCTCAGTGCCGGTCTGCCGGTCGTATCCACTGCTTTGCCGGAAGTCGCGTGTTATGACGGGCTCTGTGATACTGCCAATACCTATGAAGAGTTCGAGGAGGCAGTCGCCCGCGCTATTAGCATGGATTCTCCCCAGGAGCGCCGAGCTCGCAATGCAGCTATGCGCACCGAAACCTGGGAACACAAAGTCGCCATAATCAGCGACCGTGTTCGTGAAGTGTCTGCACGTAAATAGCTTAAAAACAAAAATGCCGTCCATTCTCCAGGGAGGATGGACGGCATTTTAATTTTCCAGCGACTATACAGGAGCGCTCAAAGCGGCCGGGTATGTCTTTCGAGAACGAATAGATTCTTCGAGGATATCGTGTAGTTTGAGACTTAACGCATTCCAGGATAGGCTTTCGACAGAGGTACGCAGCTGTTCGGGATTCCAATCTCTATCGAATGCGGTCTGCAGTCCTGCGGCAAGCGCCACGGGATCCTCTGATGGAGTAAGGATTCCATTCAAGTTGTTGATAAGCTCGGGAACTCCTCCAACATTCGAAGCTACTACCGGCCTGCCGCTGGCCAGGCCTTCCAGCACTACGTTCGGGCAGCCTTCTCTCCGGCTGGGAAGGCAAAATACATCGCATGCTGCGATCCAATCTGGAATTTGATTGTGCAGCTTGCGGCCGACAAAATGAATCCTGTTTTCAATTCCCAGCTGTCTGGCTCGATTTTTGAGTGAATCTTCCATGGGGCCGCCGCCCACCATCACCAGCTCAATATCTTTTTGAGATTCCTGTTTTAGATTTCCCATTGCTTCGACGAGAACATCCACTCCCTTTTCAGGTTTGAAGTTTCCCACGTAGCAAATCAATCTTCGATCATGAGGCAGCCCCAGCCTGCTTCGCACTTCATAAAGATCTTTAATGGTGAACTGGTCTCCGTTCACTCCGTTGTGATGTGCTATAACCCGATCTTCAGGTATTCCCATCGAGATAATATTCTGACGGAGCGCCTCACTTACCGCGATGGTGCGGAAAGAGGCATTCATGGTCCACAAAATCTGTTTTCGCAAAGCGGGAAATCTGGCGAGTTCATTGATATCGCTGCCGAGTACTTTAGTGATTACGGGGCAGCTATACTCCTGTGCAAGCCTGGCGGCGGCATACGCATCCGGGTAGCTCCATGAGGCAAGGATTACATCAAAAGGAAATGTGCGGTGCAGCCTGGCAACATGAGGACGCAGCGAGGCTGTCAGCCCGCGTCCGTGCAGTGATGGGACGCGCGGAATCGACCAGTAAGTAGGAAACTCCGCTTCTACTCCCGTATGATTTTCAGATACAGCGCTGAAAAGTTCACCCGGCCTCCGAACTCTCCCCCACCAAGGAACTGGAGCAAGCAGTTTCACTTCACAGTGCTTGGTGAGTTCAGTAAAGAGATTCAGGTTGAATGTACCACGTGTGGGTTCAAGCTTCGATGGGTACAGATTACTTAATATAAGTACTTTCATAAATTGTCTCGCAAAATGCTATGCAGTTACTGTTTCAAGCGCGCGTGCTCGCTCTGGGTCTGCTGCCATGCCTGTATATTTTATCAGCTCAAAACTGCCACGGCATGAGATCAATCTGGCAGGATTTCCAACCACCACCCCGCAGGGAGGAACTGGCCGGATAGCAATAGCTCCCACTCCAATAAGGGCATCGTCCCCTACTGTTATCGGGCCGATAATGGCAGCGCCCGGCCCTACATAGACCCTGTCTCCGAGATGAGGCGAGCCTTCACCCTGGCTGCCGCCCCCTCCGTGTCCTATGGTAACACCTTGAGTGAGCGTGCAGTTGGAGCCGATTTCTGCTCCAGAGGAGATGACGATGTAGCCGGAATGGGCAATATAGAGCCCTGAACCGATCTTTGCAGAACACGGTATCTGAATGCTTGTAAGCACTTCCGTAGATACCTGCACCATCATCGACAATATGTTCAGCGGCAGTTTTAATATTTTTGGCAGCCGTAACTCGAATATCCACCGCCTGAAGCGGAAACTGACTACTGCCCACATACCAGTGTTGAACAGAAACTCTTTGAGACGCGACACATTGGTATCGCCGCATCGATTAAAATCTTTTTGAAGATTAGAAAACATCGATAACCCTTATTAAAAAACCTTGGTCGCGCTGGATGGACGATTAATTTTCCCAGGAGCTCCGCTTCGCGGAATTCCGTAGGGTGTAATCAGAACTTTGATGTTGGCATAGCTCGACCAAAATCGCAGTGACCCATTGACGCTCGACTGAACAATACTGGACTGTACCGCGTTCGTTTTTATATCTAAAATATTTACCTGGTAGCTTGCCGAGGGCTGCAGGTCCGTTACCAAATGCTGCGTTGGAACTATAGAACTGACGGTGTAGCCTACCGGGCCAGTATTCATCTCAGTCTTCCCGATCATGACGACCCAGCCGCGTATTGCTGCACCCAGCATATCTCCTGTGGTTGTAGTGACTAATTGTGCTGGCGCTGCCGGAGTACCTGTAGGCGAGATCTGCAATACGTTCAGCAGATAGTCTGAAGCCTGGTTATCAGCAACGTTAATATTTAAGATATAACTGGCTGCATCTCCAGAAGTGATGACAGACATATCCAATTTAGAAAGCGTAACACCCGTACTGGGAAGAAGCGATTGACCATTAATTCGGTAGGCTCCATTCACTGCAGTAAAGTTTCGTCCGCTGATCACCGGAGCATTGGCCAGCTGAAGATGCCATTCTTTTACTAAAGCGCTATTATTGACTTTTAGCCGATCTAAAATTATGTACTCGTCTCCAGGGAGATAGATAAATTTTCGGACATAATCCGAAACAGGATTGTTACCGCTAATGAGATATGCGGGTGCTCCCTGACCTGCGAAGTAGCTGTACTCGGAGGTATTTTCCTGCTTGATCATCCACCCTCCGGGCGAAGGATCTCCATTATCAGGGTTCTGCCAGGTCTGGCCTGCGCCGCTAAAGGTAATATTATTATGGCTGCCCGTATACTCTATCTCACCCGAGTTGGACCAGATAGAAGCAGCGCCGGCGAGCCAGTCCCCCTTGAATATCTGAAAACCATTTACATCCATATCCTGGTGCGCTTCTGCATTCGATCCCGCCCATATGCCAAAGTAAGAAGCGTTGGCAGTCCAATCTGATCGCCTTAAAAGGATGCCCGGCCCGGAAGCGTAGTACCATAGTGGGAGCGAAGTATAGCTGCAGGCAGGCGAATCTTCGTTATAGTACAGAAAATCGTACCCACACATAATTCTTGTTGTATCGAGATTGGGAGTGATCGTATTCAGCCACATTTTTGCATAAGATTTAGCGGCTTTATCCGAAGTGGCGGCCATCGGCATACTTATCCGCCAACGGTCAAAATCACCTAGATAACCCGCTGAGTTCCCTGGCCGGTCTCCCAGGGGAAAGTATCGATCTAGCGTTGGCATGGTGCTGTAAAGACGCCATAAAATACTATCATGCAGAAAAGAAGTGCCGCCATTGTTGGTAAGGTCCGTACTATACGCGGTCAGATAGCTGTCTGTAAACATTCCGAGATAGAATGTAGCATCGTAGCCCGTGCCCTCACTGAACATTCCGCCAACGCCGATACTATTTGCCCAGGGCACCAAACTATTTTTCCAATGAGCCAGTCCAAGGTCGATATGATATTGCGGCCGGTTCGGTGATGATGTGGTACCCATGACTGTTGGGTCGTCTCCGTAGGCTGCTAATGCAGCAGGCGCGGTGAACATGTAGCCCCAGTAGTAGTTGCTGGATGGCCAAAGTCCCCAGCCGCCTGCTCTGTCCGGATTAGTATCCGGCCACACCGCATCCGCCCGATCCATCAGCCACTTTGCCACTTGATGACGCTGCTCCACTGTCATCTGATCGTAACACCAATCGTAAGCTGCGATGTAATCCGGCAGATAGCGATATCCGTACCACTCTCCGCCCTGAGAAAGATCATTGGATGGAATGGCTTCCGCAACCAGCAGTTCAATATCTCTTTTTGCGTAGGCAGCATTTCCTGTAATCTGATAAGCCAGTCCCAGCTCCACGCCAGCGCCGTCATCACCCCAAATCGTAGCATTCTCATTCGTGAGCGCAAAGTCGGCTGCTGCGAGAACCTTCTGCCATCGAGGAGTGTTTCTCGCGGCGAAGGTCTTCAGCTGGGCCAGTCTGGTGGGATTCAACCAAACGCGTGGATGTGCAGTAGCCACTGTCTGAGAATGGGCGCTGACAGGATACAGCACAGTACTGCACAGCACAGAGTGGAAGACCGCCAGGCAGATACGAGAGGAGAGTCGTGGCTTGTGAGTCCTAACCGTGCCCACTATTTTGTTTATCAACGCTGAAAATTGCATGTTTACTTTCTGGCCGAGGATCTTCTCAGAATTTAATTCTGGCGTACCGTCTGAAGAGATCATCAGAATCTCCCTAAAATTCCATATGGATCCTGTTAGGCGAGAGTAAAATTCATACAATTTCTTGATTAAAGGCAAAAGCCGACAATTGTTTAATTTCTGTTTATCCATGAACGATTATCCTTAGATAATTCAATTATATTATCTAATATCTTTGTTTTCTTACCTGACATTATAAAAATCAATATTAACATGGCAATGTGAAAAGCATGTAAAATCTGATTTTCATCCATTTACTCTAAATAATCTTAAAAGTAATTTCTTCATATTGCAACGTCCATAACTTCATCGACAAAGCCATCAACCATTTTATCTAGACTAAAAAGCTGATTTACTCTTACACATGCTTGCTGACCGATTTTGTTTCGATATTTCGCATTTTTAAGCAATTCAATCATTTTTGCTGCAAGATCTTCTGCGTCACCACTTTTGAATAATCGACCGCCTTCTTCATTGCGCCCCACCACATCCGGAATACTTCCGGCATCTGATGCTAGAACACATGCTCCACATGCCATAGCCTCAGCAACTACCAATCCGAATGCTTCCTCCCATTCGGAGGGAATAACAACAATAGTTGCTGATCGATATAATGACGCTACATCGTCTACCTGGCCCATGAAAATAACGTTGTTCAAATTATTTTCGATGGAATAATTTCTTAAATCCGCCTCTAATTTACCGCGTCCTGCGATTATAAGCTTTGGTGTCAACGGCTCAGGAAGTTCCGATAAAATTCTCATGGCTCTAAGTAGTGTAAAAACACCCTTTGCAGGTATTAGCTGCCCTACAAAAACTAACATAGGTATCTTTTGGTTTTCTACTGCGCAGCTATTTTGTGGCTGAAAGCGATTTAAATCAACTCCGTTCCATAAAACCTTTACTCTTGATTTAGGAAAATAAGACTGCTCAATATTTCGTTTGGCAACAAACTCGGATACGGCTAGAATGCGATCAATTTTTCGACCGTAGAAACGCCCACGTATAACGGCTAGCAATAACTTAAGAGTTGATTTTTTTGACGCTGATCCACTAGTATGGTCATGAAACAACCAGTAATGTATTCCAAGATTTTTCTTTAGTTTCAATAGATAACGATTGAAACAGGACATAAACATGCTTATCATTATTGATGGAGACAAGTCGTTGACCGAAGCAGTTAATGTTTCGTATGATTCTTGATTTAATGGAAATTTGTTGATGCGATAATCAGCACCTTCCAATCGAAGACAAGCAGAGAAAGAGTCACTAGGTTCGCCGGAAAAGATGAACATAGTTCGCCAACCAGCCTTACTTAATTTTTTTGTGACATGAAGCAAAAATGTTTCGAAGGTACGTTCTTGGTTTGGAACAAAATCTATCAACATTAGGATGGTAGGCATTGTAGCTCCTCAAGTTTGTAAATGAAGGTGTGTCAACGATGTTATATCACTGTCATTATTTTCGAAATTACATTGTAAAGCTTGTTTTATCCATTCATCTAATTCTCTTCATATTCTAGGTGTGAATTATTCGATTATTCTAATACTCTTCCGTAGATTTCCGAGTACCTATCCGTCATTTTGTTAAAGTCGAAACTGGAGTGCACCCGTTTATAAGCTGCTGCTGCCAGCCTTGCTCTCAAATCCGAATCGGAAACGAGACGGGTGATGGTTTGTGCAAGCATTTCCGGAGATTCCGCAGGCGTTAAAAGACCATCGACTTCATGAGTAATTATTTCCGGCACACCGCCAACCGAGGCAGCTATAACCGGACACTTCTGTTTCATGGCTTCCAGGATAGAGAGAGGAAGCCCCTCCATCTGAGATGGGAGGAGGAAGAAATCCGAAGCTGCCAACAAATCCATCACATCAGAGCGGTTGCCCAGAAATCGAACTACATCTTCTCCAAGATTCAGATTGTTCGCAAGCTTTTCTAAATTTTCTCGTTCTGGACCGTTACCTACAATCAACACAGTTAGTGGAAAAGAGTCCTGCTGAAGCAGCGACAGCGCCTTTAAAAGGTCTACGTGCCGTTTTACTTTCTCCATGCTGGCAACCATTATGCCAACGCTTCTATTTTCTGCTATCTGCAGCGCTGTACGGATAGATTTACGATCACTGTTTGTGGCAAGCAAATCTATTCCGTTATGAATTACCGAAAGAGGTATCCGGCTGCCTTTGATCATCGCTTTATCAGCGGTGTCCTGGGAGACAGCCACCACCGCATCGGTAAGGCGCAATTCGTGTTTTGCAGGAGTTCGCTGAATTCCCTTAGTCTGAGCATGATCGGTCATTACTACCCGTGCTCTGCTGACCAGTTTACCCAGAACGGCATAGTGGATGGAAGTCGGATTATGCGCATGAATGATGTCAGGCTGCTTCGCCGCTATTGCTGAAAGGCCTTTGAGCACTCTGGGAAGCATCCAACTGCAGCCAAGTACGCTGACATTGAGGCGCTGCTCTGCAGCGAACTGCAGCAGCGGGCCGCCTTTCAGGCTGACGATCGAAACAGTATGGCCGAGCTTTTGCTGGGCGCTCGCAAGACGAATAACAAACTGCTCCATGCCGCCTACATTCATACTGCTGACGATATGAACAATCTTCAACCGTCGCAATACACCTTCTTTTATTTCACTGTGAATGTGGTTTCGGCTTTCGCTGATCGGCCGTTCGATATCTAACAGTTCCATCTACGTGTACTCAGTCCTGATTAAAATTTTAATGCTGTTCCAAATAGAGATTTTTTATACTCTTCAGAGGACGAATGCGATGCCGCTAATCTACACGAGCTGGAGATTATCTGCCTGCATTGCTTGAAATGTCAGCCGGAGCCCTTCTTCAACATTTACTTCGGTTTCAAATCCGAGAATATTTTGTGCCCGGGTGATATCAGCCAGAGAATGGCGTACTTCTCCTGCACGGGATGGTACGAATTTCGGATTTAAAGGTCGGCCGCTAATCCGTTCTAGCAGATTAGTGAGGTCGATCAGAGAAATGCTGTCGCCGCCAGCTATGTTGAACGTCTGTCCGGGAGCATCTTTTACGGTTGCAGCCAGCAGATTGGCTCGAACGATATTGGTGACGCATACAAAATCACGGGTCTGCAGGCCATCGCCATAGATGGTAGGGCTGTTCCCGGCGAGCGCTGCTGCTGTAAACAGTGGAATCACTGCTGCATAGCCTGATGTTGCGCTCTGACGCGGGCCGAATACGTTGAAATATCGCAGAATAACTGTCTCAAGGCCGAATAGTTTATAAAAACTTCTGCAGTACATCTCCCCGGCAGCCTTATCAATGGCGTAAGGCGATTCCGGCATGATAGGCTGATCTTCGCTCGTCGGCGATATCTCTGCGTTGCCGTAAACTGCGGAGGAGGAGGAAAATACAAACCGTCGCACTCCACTATCTCTT
The DNA here is from genome assembly GCA_038203935.1 of Chthonomonadales bacterium. Classification (GTDB taxonomy): domain Bacteria; phylum Armatimonadota; class Chthonomonadetes; order Chthonomonadales; family Chthonomonadaceae; genus JANXSG01. The sequence goes on along the minus strand of JBBRDM010000002.1, from coordinate 10,338 downwards.
GCTGCCAGAAGCATATTAAGCGTGCCGGTGAGCGTAACATCGTGCGAGAGGGCAGGATCTTCTACGGAACGGACCACGGAAGCGATTGCAGCCAGATGGAACACGACATCCATTCCCTTGCAGGCAAGCAAACAGGTATTCTGGTCTCGAATGTCGCCTGTAATTAATTCAATATTGTTTCTGAGGTGGGATAGGTTCGCTGTTGATCCGGAACTCAAATTATCAAGAATACGGACTTCCCAGCCCTCACCTGCTAGAAGCTCCGCCAGATGACTGCCAATAAATCCTGCACCGCCTGTAATTAACGCTTTCTTACTCATAAACTTCCTCTCAACAATATACATCACACCCCGGAAGCTATTCTGATGTTTCACAGTATCGCTACTCTTGATAGTTGCCGCCTGATATCAGGGCGTGCAAGAGTATCTCAAGAACTTGCAATTGCAAGGCATATCGTATAAAATAGACAAAATTTCGTGCTCGCGTGGAATATAGGAGGATTGATCGATGCTGTACCGGACCCTAGCCGCTTGCCTGCTTTTCTTCACAGGATCGCTTCATATCCAATCTCAAACTGCCATTCCCAACGCACCGGTACAAGCTCCCACCAAAAAATCCCAGCGGTCGTACAAACAGCCCAATGTTAAATTTGGAGAGATAGTCTCCATCGATATGAATAAGCTCGAATTAACTCTCAAAGAGAAAAATGATGTTCATAATACTTACGCGCTGACGGATGCTACTCAGTGGCTCAAAAATCGGAAGACGGCTGCAAGCGATGCATTCAAAACGGGAGACAGCGTTGTCATTCATCTGCGGAAAATCAGAGGAGTTAATGCGCAGTCGGTGGCTGAGGCAGCGGACAGTGCGAGCTGGAAATGGCTGACTACAGTCCGAAAGGAGACGAGTAAAGGGATATTAAAAACGTTATCTGAAGACAGTCTTGAGACAATGCTCGCGCCGGACAGTACGCCATTCACCTTCACCATCAGCGCAAAAACGCAGTATATTCGGGAGGGAAAGGCTGCTTCAGCAGCGAGTTTTAAGCCGGAAGAACAGATATTTATTATCCCCAGATCTCTCCCATCGGGGAAAGTGATGGCACGAGGAGTTGCAGATACAGAAGCGGACGCAGTCCTTTTGAGTGAACGGTTAAAAAGCACACTATCTGGAACGCTGCAAAGCATCGATTCTTCAAAACATACTTTAATTCTCACCACCGCAGCGGGAGATCATAGAATGCTCAGCTTTCCAGAGAATGTGAACGTCTGGATTGGATCAAAGGCAGCTAAAATATCGGATCTTCAGCCGGGAATGCATCTCAAAATCAGAATGCATGGTGATAGTACGGGTGAGGAATTGATTACCGAAATTAAAAAAGACGATAAATCTTCGATACATAGGATTCGAACCGCCAAAAAGAGTTTGAAATGAGGGATGACAAGCACGATTATAGTGCAAACGAGTGTTTAATATAAAGTTAATTCGACCTTAATGTTTTCTTAATATTCAGCAGATACACTATTTTAACAGACATTTGTTATCGCACCTGAGGGAAAATGTCCTGGTGAACGGAGGGTATCTGCATGAACTGCTGGAAAAACTGTATTGCAACGGCTTGTCTTGCAGGGTTATTTACGATTAATCTCACATGCGTCATTCACGCACAGACCATACAAGGAGCAGGCGCCACATTTCCTGAACCTATCTATAAACTCTGGTTTGCACGCTTTCAACAGTCTGCGAAAATCTCTGTGAATTATCAGGCGGTAGGTTCCGGTGCAGGTATCACGCAGCTCCAAAACAGAACCGTCGATTTTGGTGCAAGTGACGCTCCTCTCAGTGCGGAGGAAGAGAAATCTATGCCCGGCCCAGTTATTCATATTCCGACGGTCGGTGGAGCGGTAGTTCTAACCTACAATTTACCCGGAATCCCAAATGGCCTCCATTTTACTCCCGAAATTATAGCTGGTATATTTCTAGGTAAAATCAAATCCTGGGGTGATGGCGCAATCAGATCAGCAAACCCTGGAATCAACATTCCTCAAATACCTATCCGTACGGTGCATCGGACCGATGGTTCTGGAACTACCTATATCTTCACGCACTACCTCAAAAAAGTAAATAAAGAGTGGGCCGCTAAAGTGGGGGCTGGAAAATCGGTAAGCTGGACCGGGGGCCTGAGCGGCAAAGGGAATTCTGGAGTTGCAGCCGTAGTTCAGCGAACTCCTGGAGCGGTGGGATATACGGAGCTGGCGTATGCAGTCCAGCAAAAATTAACCTATGGCGCTATTCGAAATAAGGCTGGGGCTTTCATATTTCCGAGTGTGGAATCGACTGAATATGCCATATCGCAATATGTGGAACAGCTCAAAATAGATGTAAAAACACCCACTGTCGATGCAGGCGGAATAAATAGTTACCCCATTTGCAGTATGACATACATCATAATATATCGATCCAGCTTGGGAAATGCCAAACTCGCAGCAAAACTGTGGTCATGGTCTATGCAAAATGCCCAGCAGGATATGGTCAAGGCGCTGTACTATGCTCCCGTACCGCCCGCATTGCGAAAGATTAATATTGCAAGTTTGAAATCTATTCAGGGGTCCTCCGCAAAGTAATATACAATGTCTCAAATGCTGGATGACAAGCTAAAAGGTGCGAATATCAAATCAGGGACTGGCCAGAGCCTTTCAAAATCACCAGGTTTTCGAGGCCTGGGAGATCGTGCTTTTCATTCCATCTCATTCCTGTTTTCTCTATCTGCCTTAATTCTTATTGTTTCGATTGCAGGAACCCTGTTATGGATGTCCCGACAGGGATTCCACCATATGGGCTTAAATTTCTTCACAACGAAGGTATGGGACCCTGTTCCGCCAGATGCCGATAAGCCTATCGGATCACTTTTCGGCGTGCTTCCTTTTTTGTACGGTACGATCGTCACTTCCGGGCTGGCTATGATTCTGGCTATTCCTCTGGGAATAGGCTCTGCAATATTTCTATCTGAACTGGCTCCTGCATGGCTGCAAAGCCCTATTTCGATCCTGGTTGAACTCCTTGCTGCCGTCCCGAGCATAGTATATGGATTTGCGGCGCTGAAATATCTGGTTCCTTTTTTCCAGCAGCATTTCGAGATATGGCTGAATAGGAGCTTCGGGCAAATACCTTTTTTCAGCATGCCGGATACAGGTCTATCAGGTCAGGATTTTCTTGTTGCTGGTGTCGTACTATCTGTGATGATTCTTCCTTTTATCACTGCCATAGCGAGAGACGTGTTAAAATCAGTTCCTGCAGCACAGCGCGAAGCGGCCATCGGGCTTGGGGCAACACGCTGGGAAGCAATTCGCAGTGTCGTACTGAAGAATGGCAGCAGTGGGATCATTGGCGCTGGAATGCTCGCGCTGGGAAGAGCCGCGGGGGAGACCATGGCCGTAACAATCGTCATAGGAAACTCTTTGTCCATCCCCCAATCTGGTGACGTGACGAGTTTTTCCCTCTTCCGTGCCGGAAACACCATGTCCTCCATTCTTGCAAATCAATACGGAAATCAAAATAGTGCGCTGCATCTTTCATCACTTACGCTGGTGGCATTCACTCTATTTCTGCTCACCATTATAATAAATGCATTCGCCCGCTCTCTGGTCTGGCTAACGACAGCAAATTCTGCTTCAAGCAGCGGATCCATGTGGCAGGCCGTCTTGAAAAGTGGTGTATCCGCCATTGGACGTTTATCTATAATCATCGCGGCATCGGCAATTTATACCTACCAGATATGGCGAGACCTCAAGAGCCATGGATTCCACGCTTTGTTTGGCGGTGCTGAAATATCTGCGTTTGTTCTGCTGGCCTGTTTCTGCCTGAATGCGCTATTGCCAGGGAAAAAGCACTTTCTAAAATGGAGAAAAATTGGCAGCCAATTCTCTTTAATGCTCTGCTGGTTATCTACCTTTGCAGCATGTACCGCCCTGGTATCACTGCTTTTTGTTGTGGTTAAAGAAGGGTTTTCTTCTGTAAACATGCAGTTTTTCATGAAACCGAATCCAATGCATCCGGAACAGGGCGGTATGCTGCATGCGATAGTCGGTACAGCGCTATTTTTGGTGATGGCTGGACTCCTCAGTATTCCGACTGGAATTCTAGGTGGCCTGTATCTGGCAGAGTTCGGAAATAGTCGACTTGGAAACACGATTCGATTTGCGGCAGATCTCTTAAGCGGAGTTCCCTCTATTGTGATAGGAATATTTGCATTTACGCTGATAGTGCTGCCGACGCACAGTAATTTTGGTCTTGCCGGCGGATTTGCTCTGGGGGTTATGGCCATTCCAACTATCATGCGCACTACAGAAGAGCTTGTCCGGCTCGTTCCAAATTCTATCAGGGAAGCTTCCCTTGCGCTGGGGGCATCGAAATCGAGAACGATCTGGAAGGTAGTGCTTCCTTCCGCACGCGGTGGAATCGTTACTGGAGTACTTTTAGCTCTCTCCAGAATCGCTGGAGAAACGGCTCCGCTGCTTATTGCAGCAGGTTCAAGCAGCCTCTGGCAGACAGATGTTCGAGGTCGGCTGGCTTCTTTGCCCATGCAGATTTTTACGCTCAGCGATCAGCCGGATTCCCTTTCGATAAGCCAGTCCTGGGCAGCTTCTCTTGTCCTGGTAGCAATGGTATTCATTTTTAGCCTGCTTGCCAGGATTGCTACACGCAGCAAGATGCAGACGAATTAACATTTTGAGATGATAACGATGTACCGGATAGAAACACATGATCGATAATAATATAAAAAAAGTAATCGGGAATTCGAACAGTTATGCTGAGAATCGTGCGTGGAACGGTCCTGAGGTAACGATGGCTGCGGAAACACGAATTAAAGCTTCGCACGTGAATTTTTTCTACGGCAAGGTGCAGGCTTTGAATGATATCAATATTACTTTAACCGATCATCAGGTGCTCGCACTGATCGGCCCTTCAGGCTGCGGAAAAACTACCTTCCTGCGAACCATCAACAGAATGAACGATCTAATTCCCACTGCAAGGATTGAGGGAAGCATACTGTTCGATGGCATGGAGATATATGGAATAAATGTAGATGTGGTGAGGCTCCGAAAGCGAATCGGCATGGTATTTCAGAAACCGAACCCGTTTCCGATGAGCATATGGGATAATGTAGCTTATGGCCCTAAAATTCACGGAGAGCGAAATCGTGGAAAGTTAGACGAAATCGTTCAGCGCAGCCTGACTCAAGCAGCGCTTTGGGATGAGGTCAAAGATTCGCTGAAAAAATCTGCCTATGAATTATCAGGCGGCCAGCAGCAGAGGCTGTGCATTGCACGGGTGCTTGCGGTAGATCCCGAAGTGATTTTAATGGATGAACCATGTTCGGCGCTCGACCCGAATTCGACTTTCAGAATCGAGCAATTGATTGACGACCTTAAGGAAAAGATTGCGATTATTGTGGTCACCCATAACCTGCAGCAGGCCGCACGTATATCGACTCGCACGGCATTTTTCCTGAAAGGCGAAATGGTTGAAGTAGGCGATACAAATCTGATATTTACTAAACCTGGTGATAAAAGAACCGAGGACTATGTTCAGGGAAGATTTGGCTGATACTTTTGAAAGATAAAATACGTCTACTTGTTAGGGAAGTGATATGATAACCACTCGTGCAAACTTCGATATTGAAATTCGAACGCTTCAGGATAAAATTCTGGAAATGGCGACGTGTGCTGATAATATGCTTGGCGGGGCTGTCGACGCGCTAGTTTCTGGCAATATTGATCTTGCTACCAGTGTAATCAGACAGGACGACACCGTCGATCAGCTTGATGTTGAAATAGAAAATCGCTCACTGCTGCTCATCGCGACACAGCAGCCTGTCGCCCGAGACCTGCGCATTATTGGTACTGCTATAAAAGTCATTACAGATATCGAGAGAATTGCTGACTATGCAGTAGATATAGCCAAGATCGGCAGAAGAATTGCACGCGCGGAGGAACTGTATCGGCCGCTAGTCGATATTCCCCTGCTTTCTCAGCGGTCACGCAGTATGTTCCGGGATGCGCTCCAGGCATTCGTGCACCAAGACCTGGAGCTTGTAGATAAAGTGATCAATGACGATGACGCCGTGGACAATCTCTATCATCAAATGCGGACTCAGCTTACAGAATTAATGCAGCGTGATCCATCCAGAAGCCTGCTGGCAATGAATGTTCTATTTGCTGCCAAATATCTCGAACGCGTGAGTGACCATGTGGTGAATATTGCGGAACGAGTAAGCTTCATTGAGACTGGTGAACTGATACAGCATTACCATCCTTCAAAGCAAACCGCAGACAAGGCAGTATAGAAAAGCCGCCTCACCTTTTAAGCATCCTCGTCTGATAAAGATTGAATAGCTTGTGCCTCCGCGATACTGGCTTGTGCTCCATCTAAAGGCGCAAGCTTTGCGGCAAGCTGCGGCAATCTCATCGTAAGTGCGGAATTTGCTACTATCAAATCGGCTCCAGCCGCCCGCGCGAGCGGTTTCAGCTCAGGCATCTGCATATGCGGCATAAAGCAGAGTACTGCAATGGAGGCGTTTTTCACTTTAATAGAACGAACCAGGTCAGCCGCTGAAAATTTAGAGGCGCGAAAGTTAATTATAACTAACGCGACATGTTTTTCCGTAAGCTTCTCCATCGCCTTATCTGCTGTACCGACTACATCCACCGCATATCCGATTTTTTTCAGCGTCGTTTCTATCCGCACAGAAAAAAACAAATCATCGTCCACCACGAGCACATAAGGTGCTCCAGCATCATTTTCCATTTTTGAGTTCATACTTAATTTATCCGAATATTTATTATTTGATTTGTGTTCGTCATGGAAAAAACGGAAGTGCACAAATCATGCTGCGATTGGCTGATTGGGAAGCTGGCGAATGGCTTTAAGTATTACCGCTAATGCAGGAGGTAAAGAAGAGACGTCATCATTTAACCCGTAGAGGAAATGACTAATTAAATTAAATTGATTCTGATTGATCCTCCACTGTTCCAGGAAATCATCATAATCAACATTCGATAGTTCCAGATATTTACCGAAAGCAATCTCTGCATCCGTTTCGCTTGCTATCTGACGTTTTAGTTCAATTTTATCATCGAACTTGCTCATTTTTCTTGCTCCTGCCATTCTGCTCTCATCTCTTCGATTAATCGTAAACCACGTTCTATTATACTACGGTCTAAACGCTGTTTCTTTTTGACTAGAGCGGTGGCTACGCCAATTTTAATATCGCGATGGAAGAAAAAAAGGAATCGGTATTCAATTCCTCCGTATTCCGGGCGAACTTCCCACAACTCTTTTTCTAGATGTGAAATAATGTTTTTGGGTAAATTCTTACCATGTTGACGTAATCTGTTTAAATATTCTATACATTTTACTCGATGTTTAGGTGGCAGTTCTCTCAAAAATATTCTAACATTTTTCTGTCCACGTTCGGAAGTATAAAAATATATTTTAAACTTCCTATCATTTAGCCCCTGTTTCTTCAAAGCGGGCGAACCCAGATATTTCTGAAGCGTACGAGGTCGCCATGATCCTGCAGGCGAATCGGGCCGTCGCCATGTGGTGAATATCCGGGAATGTTTCGATGCCCGGTGGCACCCTGCAGCGCTTGATTAAAGTGCAGAACAACTCCATTATGCAGCAGCGTTACGCAGGCTGGGCTTATTAGGCGGTCTCCATCCCATTTCGGAGCTCTCCAGAGAATATCGTAGGCCTGCCATTCTCCGGGCTTACGGCATGCATTTACCAGGGGAGGATACTGGCCATAAATTGCGCCGGTGGTGCCATCAGAGTATGTAAGATTATCGAAACAGTCGAGCACCTGTATTTCGTATCTATCCATGAGAAAAACGCCGCTGTTGCCGCGTCCCTGGCCTTCTCCCTTGACTTCGATTGGTGACATCCATTCAATATGAAGCTGGATATCACCAAACGATTCGGCAGTCCCAATATCTCCAGTTTTAGGCGCCACTTCCATATATCCATTTTCCAGCTTCCACTCAGCAGTCCCATTCTTTCCCTGCCAGCCATTCAGGCTCGTGCCATCAAAGAGTACTTTTGCATCGGAAGGGGGCAAAGCGGAAGCAGGAGGTGAACCGGGGAATACGATAGGAGGCTGTGGACGGTCGCCATCGTGAACGTGGTAACCGCTGTCGGGAAGAATAGGGGTGTCGTTGTAACCAAGCGCCATAGTGATTGTTCTCCTCAAAAAATGGTAAATACCGGGAAACGTTGAGATCATACTGCAGCGTTTCGACAGAACCCGCAGCAACTCCTTTACCTGCAGTTCAATATATTGGTTTTATTGCAGGTAACAGCTTCTCTATCGGATTTGGGAAAGCCAGTGTGGGAATAGGAATAACAAGAGGAGCCTCATATATTCTCATGCGGGGTTTTCTGTTCGCCCGTTCCTTGCTTTTATAAACGCTCTGCCATGTTTTAAGGGTTTTGGAAAGCGCGGGGTCTATATCGGGATGATCGACGAATGCGCTGCTGATCATAACGTAACGGATTTTACTGTTTGTAAGTTTCGCCATCATATTTCTCCCCGGCTTGATCACCTGGAGCGGGAGAATGTGCGCATCGTCTGCATTAATCAAGGCCACATTTCTGATGTACCACCTCGCAACTCCCACCGTCTGCGGGCCGATAGTTATCGAATCACCGGGCACCCAATTCTTTTTTAAATAGACGGCAGCAGAACTCCAGCGTGGAGTCTGCTCTCCAGCATCTCTTTCCCGCAGGGAGCTGGAAGGCTTCCATGGTATCGTATGCCAGCAGCAAAAAATAACGGCAAGAATTCCCAGCGGCCGCCAGAGCGAAGCCAGTGCCATAAACGAAAGACCTGCGATCAGCGCGAGGAAGGGAGTAACATGGGCAAGATATTCCGGGCCTATGATGTGTGCCCGATGCGCCACAGCGAGCAGTAGAATTGCAGCGGCGGTGACAATTCCGATTGGCCGCGACCCTTTGCGGAATAGCAGCAGCAGAATCAGCCCTCCTGCACCTGCGATATAGAGGTATGCAAATGGCTTGTAATCGTTCCAGAGCCAATAGGCGTAAGCGGTTTTCGGTGCGATGGGATAGTAGACGCCTGCTATCATAACTGGAATTAGTTCATGCGAGACTCCCACATAGTGTGAAAGCATTCGTAACGAGCCACCCAGTATTCCAGCCGGCCAGAGAAGAAAAATTAGAATTAACGCAATAATTAATCCTGAACCGAGACCTTTTGCAATACTTCTGCGCCTTGTTCGCTCTTTGATCTCCGGCCAGAACACAAAAGGAGACGCGAGGGCGGTCATTAGGAGTGCAGGATAGAACATCTCTGAATGGGTAAACAGGATCCCCAGCACTACTACCGTCGCTGATAACCAGAACGACCGTCTGGTCTCTGCGTATTTGAGCAGAGTCCAGGTCAAGGCCATGAACAGCATTCCGATAAACGGCCACGGGATTGCATGGGCGGATGAACGGACATGCAGAGGCATATTCAGGGCAATCAGCGCGGCGCCTAGTGCAATTTCACGTCTTCCAGCATAGAGAGATACACCGCATAGGTAGACCAGTCCGATGGTTATACACCCTGCTAGAATAAAGGGAAAGCGGAGTGTTTGTTCATCAGCGCCGAAATGATGGGCTGTTTTAAGAGCGTAGGAAAGAAGCGGAGGATGGTAGTGCCGCAGCTCAATGAGGGCCAAAGGATGTTTAGGATCGTCTGATCGATCCCATCGCAAAGATTGTATACTTTTGGTGCTGGCAACTGCATAATCGCCTTCATCCCCCCAGAGATCTCCACTGGCACTCTGCATTCGGATGGGAAATGCAGCAGCAGTTATGATCAGAAATAGAACCATATCCAGCACCCAGAGCCATCGGCGGAAATCACGCCGGGGCGCTGCCGGAGCCGGGGGAGAACTTTCTGGAGCTTCTAATGTGGCCGTATTTTCCATGGAGATGAACTTAGAAAGGAGATTTGTACACAAAATACTCAGAAAATCTTAGTTTGGTTCAAACCGCACGCTCAGGTGCAGTAAATAATCCAGTAGTTTATAGAGAAAATCGCAACTGAGTGTAATCACAAAGTTTGAAATCAGTTTGCATGAGCTTGATGCGGAATATTCATTTTTTCTACGATATTATACACGCCTGGTTTCAATTGTTAGTACGTACCCTGCTTCAAAAGTTTGTAGATTGGCGTCTCTGCGCGAATTTTGAAAAAGATCGAGTTACATCACTGATGTTCAGCAGGCGAGCAGTTATCCATAAACAAATACATTTCAATCGTTAGAGCAG
>JBBRDM010000001.1:0-81809 GCA_038203935.1 Chthonomonadales bacterium | reverse complement strand
CCTTTGGTGAACCGGGCGCTCTGATGAAATTTGGTATTATCATCAATCCGGTGAATCTCGCGAAAGTACCCGCCGGTTTCGACACGGTCAGCCTTTCCGCTTTCAATATCGCGATGGCTTCTCGATCTATCTCTTCCCTGGATTCTATCTCCAGCAAAGAGCTGGAAGTTCTGGACCGAGATATTTTAAAACATCAACTCGCAGATGGTTCCTGGGCGAACTCCCCTCCAGCCAACGGGCCGCCGCCAGTATTCGAATCCGTCGAAGTGGTGACTCTCCGCCTGATGCTCGCGCTGGAAGTCAGCCATCCATCAGATTCCACTCTGGCCTCCTCCATTCAGGAAGCCCTGCACAGGGCCAATACCTGGCTGAAACAGAATAAATCTTCCAATACCACTCAGGCCATTGCCCTTAAAATGCTGGTGGATGTGCAGGCGGGCAGGAGCGGCCGTAAGCTGGATTCCGGCAGACGCAATCTTCTGAAAAAGCAGAACCCCGACGGAGGCTGGTCGCCAGCTAACGCTCTGCCAAGCGACGCCTATGCCACCGGAATGGCCCTCTACGCCCTGAGCCAGGCTGGAACAGCAAACAGTTCCTCCCAGATCGAACGCGCGCAATCGTATCTTATCACCACTCAGCGACCGGACGGCTCATGGCCAATGACACCCAGAGCCCACCCGGGTAATTCTCCATTTAAGAATCCGTCGCCCATAACCTATTTTGGAAGCGGCTGGGCTGCGCTGGGACTGCTTCGATCAGCGCCAGTATCCTGACAACGCCCTCACCCCTATTTTTCGGCAGACGACGGATTTTAACCTCACCCCCTGCCCCTCTCCCAGATGCTCGTTCCTCGCGGGAGAGGGGTAACTAAATTTTCACAATATCACATTATTGTTCAGTTTCGAAGACATCAACATGCGAACTGCAAGACTAACCGTAATATTTACCGAGACCCATTCACCTATTATCCCGCGAAGAACGAGCGGGCAGGAGAGGAGCAGGTGGTGAGGTTAAACTAAATTTGTAATAATGTAATAATGTAATAATGTCATATTGTGTTATTGCAATATTACAAACAAACAAACATGCAAACAAACATGCAAGCAAATCGAACGGTGCCAGGGTTGACAGCTTCTGCGCGTTTTGATATAATACGCGAAATTTGCGCAAATGAGAAAAATATGAACTTAATCGGACTTCAGGATGCTGCGCAGCTCGCAGAGGTAAGCTCCACTACTATTCGTAACTATATCAAAGACCAGCGTATCAAGGGATATCAAAAAGGGAATCGCATTCTGGTCGACCGCGATGAGATAGCAAGCGTCTTCAGTCCAAAACTAAAAGTTGGCCCTCCCCCAACCGACACGGCACGCATCATCGCTATTGCGAACCAGAAAGGCGGCGTCGGGAAAACCACTACTGCGGTAGCCCTTGCGACAATACTCGCAGGTTACGGGCCGGTGCTGGCGCTCGACTGCGACCCCCAGGGGAATATGACGCAGGCGTTCGGCCTGGACCCAGATCTGCAGGAAAGCACCCTTTATAATGTTTTGCTGGAAGAGCTATCTTTAAACAAAACCATGCTTCAAATAGGGCCGCCGCCGCCGGAGCTGTATATCGTTCCTTCAAATCTCGACCTGGCAGATATATGGCGGCGAATTGCTGGCAAGGTAGGATTGGAAACGCTCCTTAAAAGCGCAATACAGCCCAATCTCACCCGGTTCCGATTTATTATTATGGACTGCCCGCCTTCCCTGGACCTGACCACCATCAACTGCCTGGTTGCGGCCACAGAAGTGATTGTTCCGGTGGATATGTCCCTTTTTTCTGTAAGAGGCATGGTAAAGCTGAATGCCACGATGCAGGAAGTTCGAAAAGTAAATCCCGATCTTCGCCCCTCTAAAATTTTAGCCTGCAGAACCGAACACACCACGATAAGCCAGTCTATAGAAAGCGGCCTTCGAGAAAAGTTCGGCGGCGGTGTGTTCACGGCAGCAGTTCCGAAAACGAAAGATATACAGTCTTCCCATTTTGCGCGGGAGCCGCTTCCCTTTCACTCCCCCAACAGCAAAGCGACTGCAGCATACAAACTCATAGCAGAGGAGATAATCCATGGCTAATAATGACCGTGCGGCCGTGCAGAGCGGCCTGAACGATATTCTGGGAGATGTGATTAAAAGTGATCAGAAATCTGCCGGCCGCTCACCTAAATTGCCCGCCGCAAAGTTCCCTGATACTGCGGAACAGCCGGATGCAGAAGATATTACATTATTACATTATGACAATAACACATTATTACAAACAAACAAACATACAAACAAACAAACAGGGAATGGCGAGATCAATTCTTTAGAAACCGATGCTCCTCCGGCCAAAAAACGTTCGCTTAAAACGGAAATTTCAGATACTAAACTCAAGGAATCTCTGCCCATAGAGCAGCGCCGCAGCGAAGCGGCAGCGATGGCGAAGGGCACAACAATGACGGTGACGCTCCGCATTCCTGAACCAATGAATGCATGGCTGGATTCCTATGTACATCTCTCCTGGCCGAATAAGATTAAGAAACAAGAGCTGGTAATCGAAGCGCTCCAGATGCTGTATGCGAGAAGAGGCAGACCGGGGGAAAAGATAGTAAGTTCAGAACTGCTGACCGAAAACACCAAAGAGTGATCCGCAAGTGACAGGGTGACTTGAAAAAAATAGTTCAGATATCTACTGGTGTTTCGATCATACCTGGTGTAACAGCTGCGGCCTGATTTGCGTACGCTGCCCCTAAAAACGGATACTGGATATAATCGGGCTGCGCGGCCAATTCTGGCTGAAAACTGCTTTATATGCCACCGTATTTTAGAATAGAAGGCAGGGAAGGATAAGCGGGCAGAAAAAAATATTTCTTAAGTTCTTGACTCTTTAATTTATAGCAACTATAATGGGTATCGATATTGCAACTTAGTTGCAGGCTTGCACTGCAATGCCCCAAGGAGGAGTGTAGTGGCTGGTTATCTTACCCATTTTGGCTTTCAATTGGCTCCCTTCAGCACCGCCCCAGATCCACAGTTCGCCTACGCAACCCGGGAACATCAGCTTGCAGTCGCGAAGATCGAATATTCTGTTGAAGAGCATCAGGGAATTTTCCTGCTTCAGGGCGAAATAGGGAGCGGGAAAACGACTGTATCGCAGTTTATGCTGAATAACTGGCGCGATGATAAATCGATGGCGGTTGCTCATATTACCAATCCTTCCGTGCGTACTCCTTCTCAATTCCTCCGTCTTCTGCTCACGCATTTTGGCGCCGATCCCCCTTATCTTCTCCAGGATAATTGGGACGCGCTGAGATCTCTTCTGGTGGGCAACTACAAAGCCGGCCGCAACACCGTAGCCGTTATCGACGAAGCGCAGACCATCAGCCCGGAGAACATGGAGACGCTCACTCATATCTCCAACGAGCAGACCCAGAAAAGCAAGCTTATCCAGATTGTTTTGCTGGCACAGCCAAACATTCAGAGAAAGCTCACTTATAAGCCTGCCTTAAGGGATAGAATTGCGCATGGCTCGACACTCAACCCTCTTTCCTACGAGGACGCCGTCGGGATGCTGCGCCATCGGATTCGAATTGCGGGAGGAGAATTCGATTCTCTTTTTCCCGGCGATCTTCCTCGCCGAATCTACAATAACACCAAAGGGATTCCTCGCCGCCTGTGCATGCTTTGCGATAACATCTTACTGAATACTTACGCACTGCAAAAACCGGTCGCAGATGAAGAATCTCTCAATAACGCCCTGCAGGATCTGGCATTCAAGGGGTGGAAGGAGAATAACCATGGGCGGCCTTAAAATGCCACAAAAAGGCAAAGGCGCGGCAATGCTGCAGGAGCTGAATGCAGAACATGCGCCTTCAGACGATAAGATTACAACGAACGATGTACCAACAGAACGAACGTTAGATGAAACGAACGTTACAACGTTACAGGGCAATAAAACAGACTCCAAACCGACTGCGGAATATCTTTATGGGTTAAATGTGTCTGCCGACGTACTACCTATTGTAAGGGAAACATTTTCAGCACACCCTGCGGATCGTGAAACACGGATGGAAACGGCACTGCGCCGGGCTGCAGAAGATGAAATTGCAGTGGTCACGGTACGAATCTCGACGCGCCTGAATCAGTACATGGATGAGTATGTCACCCGCATAAATCGCATCGACCCGAAGCGCCGTTACCGGAAGCAAGATGCGATCGCGGAAGCATTTGCCGCTTTTTATGCGGAACACCCACTGCCTGCCCTTCCTGCAGATGAAGAATTGTAATATAGAACTATCGTTCGTTGAAACGATAGTTCGTTTCAACGAACGTTGTAACGTTACAAGGATAACCCAAGCGCATGCAGCCATCAGAATCCTATCACGGATTTCCATTACCGACAAGCAATACCACCTTTGTGCCGAACCAGCTGTTCGATACGGTGCTTATGCATGCCTCAAGGGGATGTGTTCGCCTGGTTGCGTATATGCTGCGCCGAGTTTTGGGCTGGTGCGACAGCGAAGGGAATCCCCAGGAACCGCATGTGCAGGTTTCTTATCGCGAGCTGGAACTTCAGGCGGGCATAGGCCACAGCATGATTGGCGCGGCTATCGAGGAAGCGATGCAGAGAAGATGCATTACCTGCCTTCGAACCGGTGCGCGGGATACTCGTAACAACCGCAGAATTGCCGCTCTGTACGAACTGAATTGGGATGAACGGACGCACTACCTTACCGGCCCGGATGAGTTTCAGGGCTTTTTCGGGGGCGAAGGAAACCGTACCGCGATTCCGAATGATTTTTTCGACATCCTCGTTCCAAATGAATCGCTGGCAGTTATCCGAGTTGTCGGCGCTGTACTGCGCTACACGATCGGTTTCCAGACAAAATGGGGGCATCGGCGGCAGCAGGTCCAGATGTCTGTCACGGAGCTGGAAAAAAGGACGCATCTTTCCAGGGAAGCAGTTCGCAAAGCGCTGCAGGACTCGCTGGCAAAAAACTATATTCAGCTGCTGGAAGGAGGTGTTTTCGATCCGGATGCCGCCAGGCTCAGCACGGCGGCAACTTACGGAGTCAAATGGAATAGTGCCTGCGTCAAAAAACAGAGGGACGATGTGGAGAGCCTCCCAGATTTCGAACAGATGCGGACTTCTAAGAGAACCACTCCGAAAAGTTGCATGAACAAATGTACACCTATAAATGACCACTCCGAAAAGTTGCACGGTAATTCTGGGGATTCCGGACGCCTACCACTCCGAAAAGTTGCACGGGACCACTCCGAAAAGTTGCACGGAGACCACTCCGAAAAGTTGCACGGTATTAAAATAACAAGAAATAAAACATACTTAAAACAACAGCAGGGCCCGTCTGATGAGAAAACTGTATTTGCTGCTGTTGTGGAGAATCACGCTGACGCTTTCACAGAAACAAAAAACCGGCTCCATTCCATGGGATTCGACCATAAGTCATCCGAACTTCTGGCCGGCCGTTACTCGTCCGAACAGATAGAGCAGCAGTGTCTCTGGATAGACCGCCGCCAGGCTACCCAGAATCGGCTGGGTATGCTGCGCAAATCCATTGAAGAGAACTGGCCAGAGCCGCAGGGTGATAGTGAATTTTTTGCTAACACACCCGGAGCGCTGTTCACCTCCCATTTTTTTGCAGGATTGGCCGGAAACTTTGATCAGCCCCTTGCCATTCCTTCTGCCAGGGATGTGGGGGTAGCAGATATTTATGTCAGACGGCTGTTGGAAATTGTTCCCGTGGAGAAGAATACGCCGGATTGGGGGCGGGCTTTCGGCCGATTTGTACGCGAAGCGGAAAGAGATAATCCGCAGTATCTGCGGTCATTCAGCGCAGCCCTGCGGTATCATGGAGACGCTTTTTATATCCAGTTCCGAGAGCGAAATCAGAAGCGGTCTCAGCAGGCTGCCGATGCCGAGCGAGAGGGGAGGGAAACCAAATTTCTGCCCATTTATCACGAATATCTAAGAAGGCAGGAGACCTATTTCCGGGAAATATATTTGCAGGAATATACTGAGTTTGAGGCGAAGGAGCAGGAACAACGCCACAAATACAACACAGGAATTTTTGCCAAATCAGGAACTATTCGAACTGCTATGCTGGCCAAATTTGACCGTGAAGAGGAACGTCTGGAACGTTTTAGAGCATTCTTTCAAAGCAAAAATGGAGTCAGGATTCTCAGTTTTAAGGAGTGGGATACCCAGGAAAACTCAGGATAGAAGTGCTGATCGGAACCAGTTTTTTGTGAAAGCGGTCGTATATTTATAAGCCCGTTTATATTTTTCGGAGGTGTTTCGGCATGGAACGCAAAAAAGCGAGTGACTACCCGCAAGAGCTTCTCAATCTTTTTGATACCTATGTTCATGGAAGAATTGACAGGCGAGAATTTCTAGAAGGGGCTCAGAAATTTGCAGTGGGCAGTATGACCGCTATGGCAATATGGGAGAGTTTGCGCCCCAACTATGCCTGGGCACAGCAGGTTCCGAAAGACGACAGCCGTATCAAGACCGAAATTATCACCGTTCCTTCTCCAAACGGAAACACAGAAATCAAAGGCTATTTCGTCCATCCCGTTCAAAAAACAGAAAAAAAGCTGCCTGGTGTGCTGGTGATACACGAAAATCGCGGGCTCAATCCGTATATCGAAGACGTAGCCCGGAGGCTCGGAACAGCCGGTTATATGGCATTTGCGCCTGATGGCCTCACTTCTGTCGGCGGCTATCCGGGAGATGATGAAAAAGGGGCCGCTCTTTTTCAGACCGTAGACAAAGGCAAAATGACGGAAGACTTCATAGCAGCTGCGATGTGGCTGAAATCCCGGCCGGACTGTACCGGTAAGATAGGCGCCGTGGGATTCTGCTTTGGCGGAGGCATTGTCAATACACTGGCAGTGCGGCTCGGCAGCGATCTGGCAGCGGGAGTTCCATTTTATGGATCACAGCCCTCGGCAGCGGATGCAGCAAAAATTAAAGCGCCCCTGCTGCTGCATTATGCTGGCCTCGACACTCGAATTGATGCGGGATGGCATGCTTATGAAGAGGCGCTGAAGGCTAACCACGTCACTTACAAGGCCTATATCTACGAAGGCGCCAATCACGGATTCCACAACGATACCACCCCCCGTTACGACGAAGCAAGCGCCAAGTTAGCGTGGAAACGAACTCTTGATTTCTTTGCCAAGTATCTAAAAGAATCCTAGCAAGTTCCAAACGGAGCTGCCCTCATTTCTCTGGTCCCCTTCTTCCAAAAACGGGAGAAGGGGGAAATGCACCTCATTCCAGCCTTTCACCTGGCCACTTGTTTTTAGCTGATTCAGAAAGCGCTCATGCCCGCTGACAAGATGCACCGCGATGAAGTAGTCATTGATGTCTCTCTTGGTGAACATTTGATCGCCACACAGTTTCCGCAGTGGTCCGACTTGCCTGTCTTACCTGTCGCATTCGGAGGGTGGGATAACAAAAATTTTCATCTCGGTGAGTACATGAGTGTGCGACTCCCCGGCGCGTAATAGCGGAAGTGCTAGCCGATCATCTGCACACCTCATAATACGTACTGCGGAACTTTATACTCTGTTACTCTGCCATTCATGGCGGCTGGCAGAAGCTATGATTTTATTACCGCTAATAAGATTATAAAGATATGGCCGCTTATAGCAGCAAGGCTGCATTACGCCTCAAAAAAAGAATAAAAAATAAGAGTTAATATACATTGACACGTATATACACTGTTTGGTATACTAGCTTACACGAGCAGATGCCTCGGTGCATCATCGATCAATAGAGTAAACAGGGTTGTTGGCGGTAGGCCGATTCTGTGGTATGCGCTGCTATAGGCGGCATACCGGAAAATGAAAGGAGTATAGAAAGTGAAAACCAATTTAAAGCGTGCAGGAATAGGCGTATTTTGCCTGCTGGCGATGGTCGGAAGGCAGGCAATGAGTGCTGCCGATGAGGAGCCCGTTGCGCTCCATCAAACTCTGAAAAAGATGGATTCGGCGCAGTATAGATCCGTCATGAAGATTACCTGGGATGGCGGTACAGTGCAGGTGGAAGGAAATCGAAAATACACGGTCCAGGAGATAAAGGACAGTCAGAATGTAGTAATGATGCTCACGGACCTGGGTGGAAAGCTAGATGGCACCACCGATACTCCGCCTGCCCCTCCTGTAACGCTGACCCTGGACTCTTCTGGAAAAATGCTGACATACAAGCCGGAACTAGAGAATAATCCTTATATGTCCACTTCCACTCAGCATCTGGTCGCACTGGTGGATCGCATAATTTTCCCGGACAAGCCAGTGAAGGCAGGCGAAACATGGTCTACAGAACTGGATAATCCGCAGGTCAAGAATAAAAAAGTGTTGATTAAGACTACTTTTATCGGCATGGATAAGGCAGATGGCGCGCCTGCCTGGAAAGTCAAACAGACATTGGAAGCCGATACCGACACGGGCAGTAAAATGACCGCCGAAGCCACTTGCCTGCTCGACCCTCTTAGCGGGCAGATCATCGAGGCCGATGAGGATATCAAAGGCATTCCCGGAGCGAAAAAAATAGATTCGAAAGGCAAAATACAGCGTGTCAAGCCTGGCTCTGAGAAAAAAGCGGCGCCTTAGGCAGCGACTTGGCGCAGTGTATTTTGGAGGCAGGCCGCTCCTGGAAGAGGTATTTCGAAACTGAAAATACCTGCGTAAATAGGGTTTAACGTTCTAAAAAGAATGCTGAGAACAGGCCTATACAGGAGGTTTGTTCCCACATTTCAAACGGTTTAGTCAGGAGCTCTGAGCGAATGGAATCTGTTTTCGAAATCATTGCGGAGCCGAACCGCCGCGCGATATTGAGCCTTCTGGCCGCATCACAACAGTCAGTAGGGGAGATCGAGCATCAGCTTAGAATGACCCAGCCGACGGTGTCGAAGCATCTGCGCGTGCTGCGAGAGGCCGGTTTTGTAGAATGTACTGTGGACGCACAGCGCCGTCTCTATAGTTTAAAACCCGAATCGCTGCAGGAAGTCGATGCCTGGCTGGCTCCATTCCGCCAGTTCTGGTCTGCGAATGTAGATGCGCTCGAACGCCATCTGGATAAAATGGAAAAGTCGGCACCTAAGAAAAAGAAGACAGGAAAAAAGAAATGAACCATCGTGAGAAATACGCGCCTGGCCCGCCCCGTGGCGCCAGAATCGACAAAGAGGGAGAGAAATGGACGCTCGTTCTAGTCCGACAACTGCGCCACCCACCAGAAACAGTGTGGGAGGCCCTCACCGACCCGGTGCATCTGCGGGAGTGGGCTCCTTATGATTCGGACCGGAATCTGAGTAAAGTGGGTAAGGCTAATCTCACATGGTCAGGCGCGCCGCAGGCCTCCGAAATTTCGGTAATTCGAGCCGATGCCCCCAACACATTGGAGTATTCCGATCTTCGGTGGGAGCTGGAAGCCTTTAATGGCGGCACGCGCCTGACTCTCTGGCATAGCATCGACCGTAAATTCATCGCCATGGGCGCTGCCGGATGGCAGATCTGCTTCGATGTGCTGGATCACCTGCTCAGCGGCAATCCCATCGGCCGCATCGCGGGAAAAGATGCGATGCAATTCGAAGGATGGCAGCGGCTGAATGCAGAATACTCCGATCAATTCGGCATTGAAGCGCCAAAATGGTAAATAGTTCATTAGAAAGAGAGCGAATGTCTGCCAAGAGAATTGGCAGACGGAAACGGCCCTCATCCCCCCTTCTCCCAAAAACAGGAGAAGGGGGAGATTCAACCTCACCCCAACCCCTCTCCTTCCAATTCCCTCGGCAGACGACGGAGCATCTGCCCTACCGATTCCTTCGGCGGATGACGGAGCATCTGCCCTACGGATTCTCTCGTGCAGCGATGAGATTCTATTCCGGCACCAATAAAGTCGTCAACACGATGGATATTTTCCTATACTCACAGGAGGTTCTTAAGTGACCGAAGCAAAGCGGGCTCTGTTTCCAGACCCAATCGAAACCGACCGTCTGCTGATTCGCTCCGCTCGGCCTGGAGATGGCGCTGAAGTCAATCAGGCCGTCCGCGATTCCTATGAAGACCTGCACACATGGATGGATTGGGCCAGTTACTTGCCGGATGTCGCGGAAACGGAGCAGCGAAAGCAGGAAGCCTACGCCAGTTTTCTCGCGGGCGAGGATTTCCAGGTTCATGCCTATCTAAAGACGACTAACGTTCTTGTGACCGTGGCGGGGCTCCATCCGCTGAATTGGAGCGTTCCCAGCTTCGAGATAGGCTATTGGTGCCCTTGCGCCTATCAGGGAAATGGCTATGTCACCGAAACGGTACGCGCGCTGACACGAGTGGGCTTGGATGTGTTTCAGGCTAATCGGATCCAAATTTGCTGCGACGAACGCAACCTTCGTAGTCGCCGCGTTGCAGAAAGAGCTGGGTATGAACTGGAAGCCGTGCTGAAAAACGAACAACGTGCTCCGGACGGCAAGCTGCGAAATACACTAGTCTTTGTCGTAGTCTCCGTTTCGTCAGGATAGCCATTTACTACGATAAAGACTAATTTTACTTTGATGGGGAAGATGCACCTCACCCCAACCCCTCTCCTGCGCGCTCGTTCCTCGCTAAGAGAGGGGCGAATGCTTACAAATTCCTTCGGCAGACGACGGAGCATCTGCCCTACAGTTTCCCTCATTCCTCGCTAAGAGAGGGGCGAATGCCTGGTTAAATGCTTCCATATCCCACCGGAGATTGGAATACTTCAATGCGTTGGGGCGTCTGCTCGAATTACCGAAATTTCGGAGGCTTGTGGCGCGCCTGACCATGTGGGATTCGCCTTTTGTATATGAAAGGCAGATGTTTTTGATGCCCCGGCATGTTGTATGGGCTTTTAATACTGTCTTAGCAATATCAATGCTCAGTCTCTATATCCACAGCGGTGACGGCATCGCGGGCCCCATGCCAGATTCGCAATACACGAACGCGCTGCCCTTCCTCGGCCTCTTCCTCAATGTCAAAAATAATCCGGTAAATACCAGTTCTTTTTCCATAGAGGAGTTGACGGGCAGGATAGCCTAGCTCATCAACTTCGGGAATAAATAAGCAGCGTGCGGGCATCTCCTCAAGTGTCTGGATGGCAGCAAATAGGCCGTGCAGCCATTTTTCTGCACTACGGGGAGCAGCCTCGCGGATACGCTCAAATGCGGTATAGGCATCAAATTCTGCCGGGGCGGTGAGCCTAACTTTGTAGGCCATACTTGGTTTTCATCTCATCAAAAACTTGCTCTGCGGGTTTCAATTCTCCTCGCTCTGCGCTTGCTATACCCTCGCGAATTGCACTCATCGTTTCCATGTGGTGCAGGCGGTCTAACATATCCTGGTAGCTGTCGGCATCCTGAACAACTACTTCTGCGCGTCCATTGACGGTAAGTACCTCTGGAATTTTAGTCTCCTTCAGCCGCGCCATATGTATTTTGTGATTTCTCAGAAAATCAGTAAGAGAGTGTATTTGTCGTGTGTCTAGCATGGATTTTCCTTAAGCATATAATTATTTGATAATTATATGCTGACATATTTTCACAAAGAAAGCAACTATCGGGTGTTACGTCCTATGCCCTACGGATTGATCGACTCTCATCCCCCCTTCTCTTGTTTTTGGGAGAAGGGGGAAATTAACTTCACCACAAATTTTATTCCCTTTGATTAACATTTCCATTAAAAAAACCGAAAATAATATAATGCACCGTTTGTAATAATTTATTATAAACGATATAATAGGTATGTATTGAATACTATTTCCATGAGGTTAATTGCTATGGCAGTAACGATGAGCTTAAGGATGTCGGACGAGTTGGTAGAAAAATTAGATCGACAGGTAACTAAGCGGGGGTTTGGGATTTCCAGATCGGGCTGCATCACCACACTACTTGAAGAGCATCTGCGAGAGATGGAGTTCCCGTTAATAGAGTTTCGTGATACTATGACTGGCCGTCAGGTTTACATGAAAGGCACGCGGCTTACAGTATGGTGGGTCATTCATGTGGCGCAGACCGGAAATATGAGCGAGGAACAGCTGTCCGCACACTTCACCAAGCCTGAAGAATGGGTGAGGGCGGCACTTGCTTACTATGCCTGCTACACCAAAGAAATAGACGCCGCCATTAAAGATCATAGAGCAGCAGATTATGAAGCCCTCAAACGCGACCTGCCCGGATTAGAACTAGCAGCGGTTTCGTTTGATGACGAGTCATAAATGGCCTCATTCCTGATAGATGAGAACATTTCAACAATAGTGGCTGAGCAGCTCCTTAGGGATAATCCATCAGCCTCTATTATAAGTATTCATCACTGGCATAACGGAAAGTTCTGCGGCGTAGAAGATGAGATCATTCTTAAAGAAGCCTGCATAGAGATGCTGACTCTTATCACCTATGATCTGAAAACTATCAGGCCAGTGTTAAAAATGTGGAATGAAATTGGTCAAGACCATGCCGGCGTGATTTTTATAGATGATAAATCAATAGCGAACAACGATTACGGAGCCCTGATAAAATCTATTCTTCAAATCTATATGCAGCTTAAAGATACGGATTTTAAGAATAGAATCCATTTTCTCCAGAGGGTTGTTTAACAGGAATAGTCCTGATATAGAGCCCTCATCTCCTGGAAGATTTAACCTCACCTCAGCCCCTCTCCCGCCCGCTCGTTCCTCGCAAAGAGAAGAGCTGATTGATGGGTTTGAATCTTCTGCTAGCTTGCGAGGGAATCGGTAGGGCAGATGCTCCGCCGTCTGCCGAAGGAAATAGTAGGCATTCACCGCCATCTGCCGAAGGAATAGGGGTTGGGGTGAGGTACATTTCCCCCTTCTCCTGTTTTTGGGAGAAGGGGGGCAGGGGGGATGAGGGCCGTTTCTGTCTGACCTGTACACTGTGCACCGGCCAATGGAACAAGAATAACGGATCGGAAGTATTTTGGTTATACGAACAAAATCGTGAGGAGCAGGCCATGGCAGATCGGGATGGTCGACCGGAAGCATCGCCGCAGCAGAATGCGGAGGTGCCAATCAATAATGATGCGAACGAGGGAGCGCTTGAGTTAACGCGCCGTGATACACTTAGCGCCGCGTTTGCTGTGGGCACGGGTATAGCGCTCGGGTCCCTTTTAAATCCTGAACCTGCCTACGCCGGCACACAGTCTGCTGCGCCGCTTACCCCTGCCGCTTCAGCAGAATTAGGAGGGCCGGTGCCGGTAAGCCTGCAAATTAACGGCCAGGTTCATACCCTCCCGCTGGAGCCGCGAGTCACTCTTTTGGATGCTCTTCGAGAGCATCTTGGCATGTTTGGGGCTAAAAAAGGCTGTGATCACGGCCAATGCGGCGCCTGTACCGTACTGGTTAACGGACAGCGGATAAACTCCTGCCTGACTCTTGCTGTCATGCATTCGCATGATGAAATAACGACCATTGAGGGGCTGGCGCACGGAGATAAACTGCATCCGGTGCAGGCAGCTTTCATCGACCATGATGCCTTTCAGTGCGGATACTGCACTCCGGGCCAGATCTGCTCTGCGGTTGCGATGATCCATGAAGGCCACGCTCGAACCGACGCCGAGATCCGTGAGCAGATGGCAGGCAATATCTGCCGGTGCGGAGCCTACACCAACATTGTCGCTGCCATACGCCAGGCCAGTCATCAGGGTTAACTTTTTGCTGGGGAGAAACCATGAATCTGTTCAGCTACATCGCCGCTGCGAATGCAGGCCAGGCGATTCAGGAACGTACCGATACACCGCACTCTGCCTATCTTGCGGGCGGCACCAATCTTATCGACCATATTAAACTCGGCGTGGAGCAGCCCGATCGATTAATCGATATCCGTAATATGGGATACGATAAAATCGAGCGACTGCCGGACGGCGGGCTGCGAATCGGCGCTGCCCTGAGCAATACGGCCCTCGCCTACGATGAAAGAGTGATGAAGCTCTATCCGGCCCTGTCTCAGGCGATTCTCTCCGGCGCAAGCCCCCAGCTCCGCAATGCCGCAACAACCGGAGGTAACCTGCTGCAGCGCACGCGGTGCTGGTATTTCCGGGATATCTACTCTCCCTGCAACAAGCGCGAGCCGGGCAGCGGCTGCTCTGCTATCACCGGGGTCAATCGTATCCACGCCATACTGGGCACCAGCGAAAAATGCATTGCCACGCACCCCTCGGATATGGATGTCGCCCTGGCAGCCTATGAAGCCGTAATACGCACACAGGGCCCTAAAGGCGGGCGCACTATTCCTATCAATGATTTCTATGTGGCCTATGGCGAAGATCCCGCCAGAGAGAACGTGCTGGAACCGGGGGAACTCATTACCCATGTAGATCTGCCGGCGCGTTCCTGGTTTGCGCGCTCCTGCTATCGGAAAGCACGCGATAGGGCAAGCTACGAATTCGCACTCTCTTCCGCCGCGGCAATTATCGATTTGGATCAGGGGACGGTGCGCGACTGCCGTATCGCTCTGGGGGGAGTCGCCAGTAAGCCGTGGCGGGCAATTGCTGCAGAGCAGGCCCTGCGCGGGCAAAAAGCAGAGGAAGGTGCGTTTCGGGCTGCTGCGGAAGCAGAACTCAAGGCCGCGATTCCGCAAAAAGACAACGCATTCAAAATCGAACTTTGTAAACGTATCATCGTGCAGTCGCTCAAAGCTGCAGCAGCAATCTAAAAACAATATTTATTTCGAACCAAACAATCACCGAACGTAAATGAATACCTGGTTGAAATACAAAAATCTATGAACGTTAGAGGTAGCTGCAAAAGTCCACAACGGTCTAAAATGCTCAGTCCCTGCACATGAAACGATAAAACAATTTACGTTAGGAAGAGAGAGAATCAAGAGTAAGCATTTGCTCCCTCTCCCGCGAGGAACGAAGAAAACTGTAGGGCAGATGCTCCGTCGTCTGCCGAATAAAACAGTAGGGCAGATGCTCCGTCGTCTGCCGAATAAAACGGTAGGGCAGATGCTCCGTCGTCTGCCGAAGGAAATAGTAGGCATTCACCGTCGTCTGCCGAAGGAATAAAATTTGTGGCGAAGTATATTCCCCCTTCTCCTGTTTTTGGGAGAAGGGGGGCAGGGGGGATGAGGGATTTAGGCATTCCCTTCCCTCCCGCAGGCAGGAAAACAAGATGAAAAGTATTCCCAATACAGACTCCAACGCCGTCTCGATCGGTAAGCCTTATAGCCGTGTGGATGGCCGGCTGAAGGTCACCGGACAGGCACGCTATGCCGCAGAAGCTTCGCCGGAGAACACTGCCTACGCAGTCATACTGCAAAGCACAATCGCAAAAGGTGAAATCAAAGCGATTGATACTGCAGCGGCAGCTGCCGCCCCGGGCGTGGTCACGATTATAACGCCCCTAAATATGCCGCGGGTCAAAGCCGGCCAGATTGCGATGGGGGAACACCGCCAGCCGCTTGCGGACATGAAAATAAACTATGCAGGCCAGCATATTGCCGTTGCGATTGCGGATACTCCCGAGCGGGCGAGACATGCTGCTGCGCTGATAAAGGTGACCTACACCGAGGAGAAACCACAGATCAGCCTGGACGATCCGCAGGCGGCAACAGAAGCGGCTCGCGGCGGATTCGGTCCGCCTCCCGATCTTAAAAAGGGGGATATGGATGCGGCGCTGAAGGCGGAAGGAGTCACCGTTGTCAGCCAGACCTACAAGACTCCGGTGGAAACCCACAACCCTATGGAGATGAGCGCCACCGTGGTGCGTTGGGATGGCCCGGATAGAGTGACGGTGTGGGATGCGACCCAGGGCGTTTCCGGCACCCAAGACGCAATCGCCAATACTTTCGGGCTGCCTCCGGATAATGTGCGCGTAATCTGTCCTTATACCGGCGGCGGATTCGGATGCAAAGGACTGCAGTGGCCCCATACCCTGCTGGCTGTCGCCGCCGCAAAAGTGGCGGGAAGGCCCGTTAAGCTGGTGCTTACGCGTGCGCAGATGTTCACCAGCTGCGGCCATCGCCCGTCCACCGAGCAGACGATGACCCTAGCCGCAGACCGGTCCTGCAAGCTGACCGCCATACGACATGCTACTCTGATGCACGGCTCCCGCGTCGGCGACTATATAGAGCAGTGTGGTGCAGGAACCAGCCGCGTACTCTACGCATCACCCACGCTCGATATAACCCACACGCTTCGCCGCCTGGATGTGGCGTTGCCGACTTTCATGCGGGCGCCGGGCGAGACTCCCGGCTCCTTTGCTCTCGAAAGCGCGATGGATGAAATGGCGTCAGCGCTCAGTATGGATCCGGTAAAATTTCGCCTGATCAATCACGCAGACAGCCATCCTGACACCGGCCAGGCCTGGTCTTCCAAACACTTGAAGGAGTGTTACCAGACGGGCATGGAAAAATTCGGCTGGGCTAAACGAAATCCGAAAATCGGCAGTATGCGCGCCCGTGACGGGCGACTCATCGGCTGGGGAATGGCAACGGCTGCTTACCCCGGGATGCGTTTTCCAGGCACTGCGCGCATCCGCTTGATGGAGGATGGGCACGGCGGTATACGTGCGGTCGGCGCTGCAGCCACTCAGGATTTAGGCACTGGCACCTGGACTATCGGCACTCAGCTCACCGCTTCTCTCGTAGGGCTGCCTGTGGATAGGGTAGGGTTCGATCTGGGCGACAGCTCACTGCCGAAGTCAGGCGTTTCTGGCGGATCCACCACCGCCGCAGGAGTGTCGCAGGCGCTCAGTGAGGCCGCTAATGCGCTGCGTGCTGCGCTGCTCAAGCTCGCACAGGATGCAGGCAGCTCCCCGCTGGCCGGGCTCAAACCCTACGAAACCGTCTTGAGTAACGGCAGGCTGATGGCGGCAGGCGATAGTTCTCGTTCCCTCTTGATTGCTCCATTAATTGCCCGCAGCGGCCAGCCCTATGTGGAGGGATTGGCAATGCCGGCTCCGAGTGATTCCGGCTCATCTTCCGGCGCTCCCCCAGCCAGCACCCATTCTCTCGAGCCCACGGATGACAGCGGTGAGAACTACTCACTCAACGAGAAGCGTTATGCTGTCCACTCCTTTGGCGCACACTTTGTGGAGGTGACCATCGATGACCCGGTGCCGATGGTGCGGGTTACCCGCGTGGTGAGCGTGATGGATATAGGGCGAGTGCTCAATCCCAAGACAGCGCATAGCCAGGTAATCGGCGGGGTGGTGATGGGTATAGGCCAGGCGTTGACCGAAGAGACTCACTACGATCCCAATACGGCGCGCCCTGTCAATAACAATCTGGCGGATTACGTCGTGCCCGTCAATCCGGATATCCACACACTGGACGCCTATTTTACCGATATACCAGACATCCATTTCAATGCGCTGGGGTGCCGGGGAGTCGGCGAAATCGGGATTACAGGTGTGGCGGCCGCTATTGCCAACGCTGTCTGCCACGCAACGGGCAAGCGCATTCGCGATCTGCCTATTACTCCGGACAAGCTTTTATAATGGAATAGAAAAGCGGCAGCGTGTGTTTTCCTTAAAGAGGGGGAAATCCTGCACTGCCGCTTACTCGTTTTGATCAGGGAGATAGAGTTGAAGGAGATAAAGGAGATTCTGCAGGCCTATGAACGGGCCGGAAGCGCTTCGGCGGAACTGGCCCTGGCAACTCTGGTCCAGGTGGAAGGATCTTCCTATCGTCGGGCTGGTGCACGGATGCTTATCCTGCCGGATGGCGAGCGTATCGGCTCTCTAAGCGGCGGATGTCTGGAAGCAGATGTTGCGGAGCGCGCCAGGCAGGTCTGCGAGACAGGGATGCCGCGCCTGGTTTGTTACGATGGCCGCATCGGTTTTGATCCAGTCTTTGAGACAGGATGCCAGGGCAAAATCGGTATTTTAATAGAGCGTCTTGGCCCGGATAATGCCGCTATGAAATTTCTCGCCGAGTGTTTTCAGCGCCGCCGCCGCGGAGTTCTGGCAACGGTGTTTCACACTGCCGGGGAGTGCGGCATACCCCTGGGCACACACTTTGCCTTTACCGAGGAGAGTTTTTGTACCGATGCATCTGGTACAGACACGGTATTTACAAACAAGAGATTTACAGAAAAAATAACCAGTGACGCAAATGCTGCAGATACGTTCGCGGGAAGTGCGCCGTGTTCCGATATGCCGCGGCCAGGCAGTGATGAGTCCATTCTTCTAGCGGCGATCAGGGAGGATGCGGCCCTGGCGCTGCGCAGCGGGCAGTCTCGGTGTGGCAGTTATTCGGTGCAACAGGGAAAAGTGCAGGTTCTGCTGGAATCGATCCAGCCGCCTATCGCGCTGCTCCTTTGCGGAGCTGGCCAGGACGCGATTCCGCTGGCGCGGTTTGCTTCGCAGCTTGGCTGGCAGATTACCCTCATAGACTGCCGGGCGGCTTTGCTCACCCCGGAACGATTTCCTGGAGCGGGGCAGTTTGTGATCGGGAATCCGGAATTTCTGCCTGAGGAAATTCAATTTGACGACCGAACCGCTGCGGTGATTATGACGCATAACTATGCGTGGGATCGTAATTTGCTTCCCCATCTGCTAAGCTCCCGCGCGCGCTATGTGGGTATACTTGGCCCGCGCCAGCGGACTGCGCGCCTTCTTCAGGAACTGCAGGAGGAAGGAATGTCCCTCTCCGGGGAACAGAGTGCACGTCTGCATAGCCCTGTGGGCCTCGATCTCGGCTCGGAAACGCCGGAAGAGATCGCA
The DNA here is from genome assembly GCA_038203935.1 of Chthonomonadales bacterium. Lineage (GTDB taxonomy): Bacteria > Armatimonadota > Chthonomonadetes > Chthonomonadales > Chthonomonadaceae > JANXSG01. Next base: position 63,065 of record JBBRDM010000001.1, on the reverse strand, counting down.
CTTTCGATCATAGCGGAAATTCAAATGACCCTTCAAGGGCGCTCAGGCGAACCGCTGCGCCAGAGCAAAACTCCTATCCACCGGAACGCCGCCGCCAGTTAGCCGCCGAGCCGGCACTCCTCAATCCCCCTGCAACACCTTTGCGATCTGCTGCATTCGATTACGGTATAATTGAATTTCCGGCGTGAATCAAATCTTCTGGCGATCAGGCGGCAGCCACCGATGTGCCCGTCCCGCGTAACATGGTGGCGAGCCCGACATATCAGACTGACTTTGCTGCTTGCAGAGAAATGCTGCTTGCTTAATATATATTTAGATGATACATGTAAATAAGATAGGAAGTTTTGCGGTAATTCCGGGAAACTATGTGATAGTAACTGATATTTTGTTCAAAGGGATGATGAAATGTTGATCGCAATATCGAAGTTAAGATTAATTTGCTGTGTAATTCTCATTTTAGCAACAGCAGGCGCAGCACATTCAGATGTCGTTCAAAAATCACCTGACACTCTTGATCAGGCCACAATCAATGCAGTTTTAAATCACGATAGACATGCATTGCTATCATTGCTCAAGCAGGGTGCCAATCCTAACATAAAGTATAGTTATCAGGCCTTAGAAATAGATGAGCCGAAAAATTATACAATTCCGCTGCTGTTTAAAGTATTGGGTTGGGAGCATATTGGAGGCGGTTGTTTGGAGGGAATAATTGGCGCATCAAAACGAATAATCAAGTGCGATCCTATTATGGTTAAGGCATGCATAGATTCCGGGGCTGATATTAATGCAGGAAGAGAAGATGGATATTCGATATTAGGATTTGCTATCAGGCATTCAGACCCAAATATTATTAGGCTATTATTAGATCGTCATGTCGATATTAATACAATACCGGGTCGGCCCTTTTTAGTAATGGCTGCAGAAAATCATCGAATAGAAGCTGCTAAAATGCTGCTAGCTCATGGTGTGAAAATCGATGAACGAGATTATTTCGGTCAAACTGCTCTGATAGCAGCCTCCGAGAACTATCCAGCCTGGACAAATAATAGACAAATTCAGATTGATATTGTTAACTTGTTACTTCAATTTCATGCAAATATAAATCTGAAAAACGGTATAGGCTCGACCGCATTAATGTATGCTTCATCACGTCATAATGTTAATTTGGTTCAGGTGTTGTTGGCACATCATGCTGAGGTGAATTTAAAAAATAATGATCAGGAAACGGCTCTTTTATGTGCATCAAGTCAATTCTTGGATGGAGATTCTGATAACAAAAACCACCAGATTAAAATAGTTAAACAGCTTATTACAGCAGGTGCAGATGTTAATGCTTCCGATGTAAATGGCTCTACCGCCTTGATTCATGCAGCCGTAAATGGAAATACCCAACTCGCGGAGTTTCTCATAGATCATAGCGCCGATATACAAGCCAAAAATATATATGGTAAAACTGCTTTGGAAATGGCTGAAATACACCAGCATCCTGATATCATAAAACTTTTATTGAAGAATGATATATATTGGCACACAGGGCATCAAACTGTATCGCAAGTTACTAATTCATAAGGTGATTAATTCGGAAACTATCATGAAACTTTATATTTTAACGTCTCTTTTGATTTCCGCTGTGATTTTAAAGCAGCACAATAATAAATTGGTACACAGAATTAAAATTGTACACACAACAGAGACTGAGGCATTTTCAACAATTGTCAAACATGGAATTACTGAAACAACTTTGGATAAGGCTATCTCTAGACTTAAAATGCCGCCAACTGAAACTCCCTCATTTTGGAGCAAGATTGCAAATGATCCTAGTTATGGTGATTTTCATCGGCGTAAGGCTGCTATTGAGATTTTTAAGCGACATGTGCATGTTGGAATGCCGATCTCTAAGTTAAAGCAAATATTGAACCATCCAACTTGGCTCCAAAGGAATGACGTTAAGAGAGTTGATTCTGTCATCGGTTGGATACCAGTCACGATGAACTTTGAAGATTCTGTGTTTATTCTCGCAGTTTTGCCAAGAGAGCAATGGTCAGCGATATGTTTGCGCGTTAGTGGTAGGATAGAGAATCAAAGCTTTAGAAATTCAATATTTGATAACTCAAATTCAAATACTGGGAATGCAACCATAATGGAAATTGGATATTTTTGATTCTGGACTTGACTTCTTCCGGTGGACTCAAAGGCGAGCCTGGCAATTTGATTTGTTCAGGCTAATCGGTCTCATTGCCCTGCTTAGCACAGCACTTATAGCGATCAGAATAAACTTCACAGTGAGCTGAGCGAGTGTGTTGACATAACGTTGGCAGACGAACTGGATGCCAGTCCGGTCAGCTACAGCTATGATCCTTCCTACCAACTGGCGAATGAACAACGGACAGGCAGCCATCTCGATCATTCTCAATCCGGTTTATTCACGGAAAATGAACTGATTTTATAGTGGGCAAGAGCATCCTGATCAAGGGTCACACCTAGCCCGGGCGAGTCCGGGACACGAATGCGCCCATTAGTGACGGGCAGCGATTCCTCAATAAGATCGTTTTCACGAATGAGATGACCTACATCGTTCGGGAGAGTACATGCTCGCGAAACAGCAGCTTGATGCAGTGTCCAGGCATCCAGAATACCCAGTTCAAGCGCTGAGCCATACCAACAGCGCATACGATAGCGATAAGCAAGTTCCGCCAGAAATAGAACGTCCGACCCTCCGATATTGACGAAGTCGAAAGGACGGTCTGGCCCATAGATTAACGATGGACCACTAAATGCATGAATTGCGAGGGGAATGGAAGTTTTTTGGCGAAGCAGCCTCCATTCATCTGGTATATATGGAAACGGGTCCTCCAGGATAATGTTCTCGAAATGCTCCAGTTTTTTGGTGATTGCAAGTGTCTCGCTCAGTCGATAGAAACGTCTGTTCGGATCGATGATGATCATCGTTTCCGGTCCCGCCACCGATTTTATGGATTCCACGATACCAGGTACATCGTCTTCTGCGGCGGCCTTAAACTTGACCGAAGTGAAACCCTGCTCCAGCCCAACCTGCATCTGTCTGGCGGCATGTTCCCGGTCGCTCCGGCCAAACCACCAGCTTACCGCAATTTCATCTCGGCATTTTCGTTCGGTAAACAGCGCATGCACAGGCACACCAAGCGCTTTGCCCCAAAGGTCGTGGAGTGCAACCCGGAACGCATTCAGGGCACGGCTTTGCGGCAGGTCGCACTCATCCAGCCGTGGTTGAATTGGCGGTGTGGGATGGCCGAACATATCGTGCCCACTCCAGTCTGTTTGAAGAGGATCGTGCCTGTCGATCTCCGCCAGTTTCCGCCCCACAAGCTGCTCGGCTCCTCTGCGTACCGTCTCTCCATCGCAGCCTCGATCTGTTTCACCGATACCCGCCAGCCCATTATCTGTATGCACTTCGATGATCCATTTTGAGGCCTTATCGAATATCGATTCTCCAAATTCTGACCGGTCAACATATCCTTTGTGAGCATGGACCATTACCTCGTGCGCAGCAACCTTAACAATATGTGTGTCCAGCAAATGCTTCTCCTTTACAGGTTTCCTTATATTTGAGCGTTCGCCATAAGCGGGCTATTAAGGGTCCGCTCAAGAAACGGAAAATATCGTACATTAAGAATTTGCGAACGGGCGTACGGGCCTGAATTTGCCCCGCTCGACCTGTTTGCTCTGCTGCCGTATGGTGTCACTAGTCAAATTGATATGCTCCCAATCCAGAACTAGGTATACTTGACATACCTCCTAAATCATGGTATATTACGATATACTATGATTTAGGAGGTATTGCCATGAGAAGAGACTTAGTCAAGGGCGATCTACCCGCTCTCGTGCTGGCGGTGCTCAGCAAGCAGTCGCTGCACGGCTACGGCATTGCCCGCGAAGTAAAATTGCTTAGTGACGACGCACTCAGGCTCAAGGAGGCTACCCTCTACCCTGCGCTCCGGGTGCTGGAGCAGGATGGGCTGATCGTTGGAGAATGGCAGCCACAAGAGAAGGGCGCAGACCGCAAGGTCTACTCGCTTACCGAGAAGGGCGCGGAAGAAGCACAGAGGCGAACGCAGGAGTTGAAAGACTATACGGCACTCATTGACAAGGTGCTGAGCAAACTCGCCCCCGGAACACTGGATCGAGAAAGGATATATCATGTACAAACAGCTTGAGAACTATCTGGCGCAAGTGGCCCAGCAAATCGTCTCCATTCCGAAACCCCGCCGCGACGAGGAGCTTAAAGAGATGCGCGCCCATCTGCTTATGGCAGTCGCGGCCAACCAGGAACAGGGACAGAAGGAAGAAGTGGCGGTGGCAAACGCGTTGAAAGCGTTTGGTACTCCCACTGAAGCAAGTGCGAACGTCCTTATTGCCTGGAGGAATTTTGCGCAAAAGCACATTCGAATGGGTTTCTGGAGAGTCGGGGGCATCTGGTCGATATTCTTCGTTCCCATGGCCTTATTCACTTCTAATGCATCGGGCCGCTACTTTTGGCTTCTTGGTTTAGCCTTCACCTGGCTAGTGTGCTTTGTGGGTATGATCGTTTCGCCGCTCTGGTCCCTCAGGAAGTGCTCCGTGCGGCCATCCGTACGATAGCGGCAATAAGTGTGGTTCGAGGAACAGGTGCCAATGTCCAGTTAGAGTATACTCTAAATGGACGTCAGGTAGATATGGCTGCAGACGGCTGTAATTCCGGGAAACTACGTGATGGTAACTGTTATTGGGGTCTGGCAATAATTGGAACGAAAACGTACGCTAAGCGAAATTCGCTCCGAGGGTTCTCACAATACCCATGTCCTACCGGAGATTGGAGCATTGAGGCCCCTATTTCGTATTCAGCACTTTGCGAAAGATGATCTTATCATCACTTTCATTGTAATAATCACGGATCCGCGCCTCAACCTCATAGCCGCACTTCACATAAAATGTCCGAGTCAGCTCGAAACTCGGCAGTCCGGACGTTTCTACCAATAGCAGACGCTGACCACTTTCCCGCAGCGTGTTCTCCACATGGCTCAATAAGGTCCTTCCATGCCCTTGTCCCTGACAATCGCTTCGGACGGCAATCATCAACAAGTTCCAGGTTCCCTCGGTCACTATTTCTGGCGCGTAGTAAGCGACGCTAACGGGACGGTCTTCTTCATCTATAAGGCAAACATGGCCTTCCTCGATCTTATCATCGAAATAGTCCGCGAGCATTTTGTCCAGAAATCCCGTCTCTTCCTCAGGGAACAGACCACTTGAGACAGCTAAAGCAATCACCGCCGGCGAATCCGCTGGTGTAATGGATCGGATCATAGAAACCTCCAGTCAGTTCCAAGTCGCTGTGTTCAGGCCACAGTGATGAATCCTTTATCGTTGTCTGCTAAACCTGCCTGTATGGTATCGATTCTTGTGCTGAATTTCTAAAATAGTATGAGTATTCAGTATGTGTATGATTATACTTATTATACAATCGATATTATGCGGGTCAAATTATAGGCTTAACTAGCGAACTCTTTTATAATCGTAATCGCGAATGCAACTCACTGCAGCAAGTATTACGTTCCGAACGCTCTGAGCTCTGCATTCTATATGGGCGACGGGAAGTAGGCCACCCTCCCGAAGCTGTCACCGGGGCAATCTGACAATCTGTTAATAATCTCCCTGTAACTTTTGGTAAACCGATGCATCAAACGGCTTACTATGCCAATTACACTTCGTGAAGTTGCTGCTCAACTGAAACTTTCGCCGGGGCTTGTGTCACGTGTGCTCAACAATGATGAGGGGGTCCGAGTCTCGGAACAGACCCGGCAGCGTATTCATGCCGCCGCGCAGTCGATGCAATACCGACCCTCTCCCTCGGCGCGCGCTCTCTCCACCGGACGCTCAAGACAGATCGCTGTTTCCTCTGCAGACGAAGGATTACACAATTTCCTCGCCTCGCGCCTGCTCGAACAGCAGGGATTGATCAAAGCGGCTGCCCGGCAGGATTATCGCGTTGTTCTTCTCCCGTCGACTTCAGACCGGCCCGACAGCCACGAATTTGAAAAAGCGCTCTACACCAGTGGCTGCGATGGCGTCTGTCTCTATGCGGCTCAGGGCAGCCCCGCGTTATATGCCGCCTTACGCCAACTGGCAATGCCTTTTGTCGTGCTGGGAAATCCGGGCGATCCGTCTCTGCCTCAGGTGGACCAAGACAACTACCGCTGCGCCTATGAGGCTGTCGCCTGGCTGAGAGAACAGGGGCACACACGCATCGGTTTCACGGACTTTCTCCCTGCCGCTGTTCAGCCCTTCGCGTTCGATCTCCATCGTGGTTACGAAGATGCGATGAACGCGCTTTGTGCCGGGTTCGATCCTGCGTACGTTCTCGGTGCGCAAGCTGGTCCTGCCGAGCGACTTGCTTTTGTGCAAACGCCTCGCGCTCCCACCGCGTTGATCGTCCGGGACTGGAGAGGCGCAAACGCCTGGCGCGTGATCTTGCAAGCGCAGGGATTGCGAGTGCCACAGGACATCACCCTTCTGGCGCAGGTCTCGATTACCGAGTGGGAATACCTGGAACCGGGCTGCGCCTACCAGGCACATGATCCAAGATCGTTGGGATTGCACGCAGGAGAAATGCTATTGAACAGAATAAAGACTGGTTCGCCTACAGAGGCAGAAGTCGTTCGTCTTCCCATTATGTCCCCGACATGGCGGCCCGACTGGTTTTGCGGCTAACCTTTGCCATGTTCCAACGGAGGCAGAGCTGAATCGTGGCTCGATCAGAAAGCCTGCAGTGATGTTCAGAGATATTGTCACTCTCAACTATAGAAAGGTGTATGGATTCATGAGGAAACGGAACCTTCTTTTAATTCTTCTCCTGCTCGTCGTCGCGGCCCCTGGTTTCGCACAACAGGACGGATTGAAATACACGACAAGCTGGCTGGGCAATTCGTTCGGCGGTGGGCCGAAATGGGTGCAGAACTTCAATGAACAGATGACTGTGACACCCGATGGAACCGTCTATATGCCGAGTTTTTGGGACGAAGCGGGGCGAGATGTCGGTATCTATAAAAATGGGGATGTGATCGGCAAATTCGACGCTACCCATATGCGCGGAGGGTTTGGACTGACCGTTGGCGGCGGATACGCCTACTATGCACACACCGCAGCGCGTGAGGACGCAAAGGAAGTCAAGGCGGGCGAGGCTCCTTCGGAAAAGCCCATGTGCTATTTCGGCGTCTCACGCTATACACTCGACGGTAAAGTCGTCCCTTTTGCCGGCGGAAAAACCCCCTTCAGAAATATGCTGTCGTTTCGAGAAGCGCCCGACAACCATGAACTCATTCCGCAGGCCGCTGTCACCGACGGCAGCTCACTCTATGTCGCCGACACTGCCCAGAATCGCATCCTTGTCATTGACACGGCATCCATGAAAATCTTGCGGGAGATCTCTGTTCCCCGTCCGACTCGGCTGGCGCTCTCACCAACAGGCGAACTCTGGCTCCTCTCTGGCGGTGGATTTGGCGCCGAAGTCTATCACTATGACGCTCCCGCGCCACTCATTTTCCGGGTGGGAACCGGCGACCGGGTTATACGGATGAATCTGCCGCTTCCCGCAGGCGCAAAGGCGTCTTCGCTGACATTTGTGTCTGAGCATCGCCTGCTGGTCACAGACCGAGGGCCGAACTGTCAGGTATATCTCCTGGATATCTCCAGACAGCCGCACATGGTGGAGATTATCGGCGTCAAAGGCGGAATGTATGCGGAGCCGAATCCCGGCTCCGTCGGGCCGTTGCGCTTCCCTCCGCTGACCGGAGCAGGCTTCGATGCGAAGGGACACCTCTATATCAGCGCATCTCCGCCGCGCGGGGGAACCGTTTTACGGGCGTTCGAACGGCAGGGAACCGCCTGGAAAATGCTGTGGGAGCTCACCAATACCGAATTTGTGGATGTAGCGGACGCCGACCCAACGAGTGATGGAAAGATCGCGTATACGGCGGACGGAAAATACGCGCGTAATGCCGATGGGTCGTGGAGTTGGGTCGCGCAGACCCTCGATCCTTTCCTTTATCCAGACGATATGCGGCAGCACCTACCCGGCCTCCAGTGCGGGACCGAGATCCGCCGCCTCGAAGGCAGAACTTTTCTCGCCCTGCGGGGGATGTGGCAGGGTATTCTGGGCATCTACCGCATTGACGGCGACATCGCGGTTCCTGCTGCTGCGTTGTGTTCAGGACCGGTCAAGACGGAGCGTGGCGATTGGAAGCCTGCAGGACAGCCGGAAAAGGGACGTTTTCTGTGGCGCGATGCCAATGGTAACGGGCAGATGGACCACGACGAATATACCGCCACCGAAGGGCCGGAGGGCGAATACTGGGCCAGTAACATGGACTCGCGCGGCGATCTCTGGCAGGGCGGTCGGGATACGGGTATCTGGCGATGGCGCTTCGAAGGGTTAGATAAGAACGGTATCCCGAAATATGCCGTGAAGCCGGACCACGAGCCAATGCCTGCGCCGTTCACGGACCTGCTTCGCACGGACTATCAGCCCGAAACGGACGTCATGTACCTGACCGGTCAGACGAAAGACCGCGAAATCACAGGCGGAGAATGGGGAACTGCCGGAACCGTCGTCTGCCGCTATGATGACTGGTCCAAGCCGACCCGCAGGCTTCACTATCGCACCGATGTCCCTTACGAAGCCGGGAAGACCTTTATGGTCTCTTTCGCTGTCGCCGGGGAGTTGTTCACCGTCGTGGATTGCAAGAGCGCTCGAGTGTTCGTTTATGATAATCGTGACGGCAATCCGCTCGGCTCTCTGAAACCCGGCCCTGAGGTTTCCGGCGAATCGGGCTGGATAGACTTCCGAGACGCTCTCCGCCTGACCCGGCTCCGCTCCGGCGATTATGCGATCTTTGTCGAGGAAGATTTCAAGGGCAAGTGCCTCGTTTATCACCTTGCCGATCCACTGCGTCGCAGATTTAAAACTCAATGAAGGAAACTCAGGAATGAGGCGTTCCAGTGATGCGGAACACCCGACCAGGTTGTCAGAAATCAAGGAGAGTGTGGATGCGTTTCAAGGAAATCATGGCTGCAAAAGTGCCGAAAACGATGCTTCCTGGTATGTTGCTGATTCTCCCTCTCGGTTCCGTCTCTGCGAGGTGTCAGGCACAATCCTTACCCGGCACCTTGACCTATTCCTGGGTCGGCAACAGCTTCATGGACCACAACGCGAAAGCATGGGTTCCCGATGAAGTGCGCGACCTCTGCGTAGACAGCAACGGTACGGTCTTCACTGCTGGCTATGCCGAAGCGGGCGGGAGCGGCCTCGCCATCAAGAACGGTTCCTTCTTTGGCCGTTACAGCGGTTTCAATTCGGGCTTCGGCGATCCGGTGAAGGCCGTTGCTACCGACGGAACGAACGTTTATTGGGGTGGCGGCAATGGCATCCAGCGTTATCGGTATGCATCCAGCAGCGCTCCCAATCTGACGGTTTTAGAGGGAAGCAGCATCACGGGGCTGGCCTACAAGGACAACAAACTCTTCATCAGCGACTACGCGAAGAACCTCATTCGGGTCTATGCCACGAACACGATGACTCAGATACGCCAATGGTCCTGTACCCGGCCGGGCAAGATTGCAGTGGATCACAACAGCCGGGTCTGGGTTATCCAATATGAACCCGGCAGCGACCCGAATACGAACCTTACCGGAACGGCGATTCTGTCATTTTCTGATATGGGTGTGATCGGCTCCTCCATCACAGATGTGACGAATCCCCTGGCAATCACTGTCAACAATGGAAATCAACTCCTGGTTGGCGGCCTGGACGAGGCTAGCCAGATCCGCATCTATGGCAATTTGAGCGGCAAGCCCGCTCTCGTAAAGACTTTTGGGGCGAAGGGAGGCATTTTCTCTGAAACGCCTGGACTTCATGCTCCACTCAAATTTCATCAGATCCGCGGTCTGGGCGTGGACGGCGCTGGAAACGTTTATGTGTGTATGATGTATGGGGCAAAGGCCTGGGGCCAGTCCATCGAAGCCTATACCAACAGCGGCAAACGGCTCTGGGAGGTGCATGGTTTCGACTATGTCGAGTGTGCCGCCATTGACCCGGAATCGGAGACAGACGCCTACGATCACCAGCATCATTTTAAGCTGGATTACAGCAAATCGGACGGTAAAGAATGGAGCTTCCAGGGCTTCACCGTCAATCGCTTCAAGTATCCATCCGATCCGCGTCTGACCTTTGAAGGCGGCTTCCGAGCAGGAGCAGCGGCGTTTCGTGTCTCTGGCAAGCTGTTTATCGCTCAATCGGATCAGAATGGCTACCCGTTGAACATCTATCGCTTTCATTCCGCTGTGGATGGCGAGGTCGCCATTCCCTCGGTTACCTTCTCAGGCGCGAACCCGGACAGAATCTCGCGCGATACCAACGGCAACGGCCGTTTTGATGCCGAGGAAACTGCTGCGGGCGCGCCCGGATACTATCAGTACTTCGACATTACGGCAGATGGCGGCATTTGTCGCATTGGGGACGCGCAGGGACCTGCAAAAATCACCTTCTATCCCTGTCAGGGCCTGGATCACGCGGGAAATCCGATCTATACCGCCGCGTCTTCGACAACCTGGAATGCCCCGCCGGAGTTCGGCAGCATTCGCAAGGTGGTGTATGACAATGCCCATAACATCATGTATATCGGTGGTCAGTCAGTCGGGTCGGTTGAAGACGCTGTTGTACGATTGTGCCGATACGACAACTGGACTGGCGTCCGCACCAAAGCCTGGGACGTGACGATTCCCTATGAGGATAAGCGCTATACTCCCGAGATTAGCTATGGTGCTGGGCGGGCGCTTTCGGTTCGACAGGCCGGGCAATATGTGTTCATTCAATACGGTTACGGCTGCATCCGCGTGCACGATAAAGACTCAGGAGCCTACCTCGGAACTATCAAGCCCACCCTGCACGGGTTTAGTGGAGGAGGCGGCCAGGTGGACATTACCCACGGCATGACGGTCTATAAGCGCAAAAATGGGGAGTATATCCTCTTTACCGAGGATGCGGGCCACAACCATATCGTGATGACCCGATGGCTCCCGGATAGGCCTAATCTAAACGTTCCTGCCTCAAGAGATAAACACAGACCATGATTTCTCTCGCATCACCCTGCTCCTGACCTCTTGGCCTCACGGGTCGGAGAAAGTCCATTCTCCGACCCGTTCGCCTGCCTGTACCCCGTCCCCATGTCGGAGAAATTGTCGAAAACAGGTGTATCAATGCGCTTTCAACATGTCGGAGAATTGGGTGAAGCAGGTCTGGATAGAGAAAATCAGTTTCTTTTTTTTTGCACGCTCAGGATTCGCAGCACAACTTCAAGAACTTGCAATTCAACAACAACCCAAACGTCTAATTCTCGTTTCGCTGGAAACTATGGCGGTATTGTTTTTCAGGACACGGAGAGGCGTTTTTTAAGTTAGATTCCTCTCCTTTTTTAAGGTGGTTTTGTTACTTTTTATCAAAGTAGACCTGGGCAGGCGTTCGATAATCTTATGCCTGGTGTGGTCTTTCTTCATTATAGAACTTTAAATATTGGCTTAATGGTAGGCGGGTCTTTTTGGGATTCTGGTAATCCTTGAGACGGCGGAGAGTAGGGATATATGAGCGAAGCAATTTCAACATTTCCTGGTTACGATGGATTCCTGCGCGACTTGAAGCAGCGCATACAAACTGCTCAGATCCGGGCTTCGCTGGCGGTCAACACCGAGTTGGTGATGCTGTACTGGTCTATGGGGCGCGATATTCTGACACGCCAAAATGAAATGGGCTGGGGCGCGAAAGTGATCGAGCGGCTTTCCAGCGACCTGCGGCGTGAGTTCCCTGAGATGAAAGGTTTTTCGCGCACCAATTTACTTTACATGCGGGCCTTTGCCGAGGCTTACCCCGATGAGGCAATTGTCCAGCAGGTTGCTGGACAAATTCCGTGGTTTCACAACTGTATCCTGCTAGATAAGGTGAAGGATAGGGAAGAACGGCTCTGGTATGTGCGTGCTACGGTCGAGCATGGCTGGAGCCGTGCTGTTTTGGAGCATCATATCGAGACGAAGCTCTATGCAAGGCAGGGCAAAGCAGTCACCAACTTTGAGCGCACACTTCCAGCAATCCAGTCCGACCTGGCTCAGCAGCTGCTCAAAGACCCCTACAATTTTGACTTTCTCACTCTGCACAAAGATGCCCGCGAACGTGAACTGCAGGAGGGATTAATCAGCCATATCCGGCAGTTCCTGCTCGAACTGGGCAAGGGTTTCGCATTTGTTGGCAGTCCATATCGCCTGACGGTCGGCGGCGATGAGTTCGAAATCGATCTGCTTTTCTACCATCTGCAGCTGCGCTGTTATGTGGTGATCGACTTAAAAATAGGGAAGTTCGCTCCGGAAGACGCAGGGCAGATGAATTTCTATCTGTCGGCGATAGACGATCTGCTTCGCCATAAGGAGGATGCGCCGAGTATCGGGCTGATCTTATGCAAATCGAAGAATGAAGTCGTAGCGGAATATGCCCTGCGCGATGTCAACAAACCGATAAGTGTCGCAACACATCTGACACGCGAGATTGAAGCTTCGCTGCCGAAAGAATTCCAGTACAGTCTGCCAACAGTAGAAGAGATCGAAGCAGAACTAGCAGCAAACGCATCTGAAGAGAAAGCTTCAGAATGATAAAAAAAGTGTAAGAACTATGTGAGTTTGCCTGCATTCCAGTTTGATAAACTGATCAGCAGCTTTAGCGAGCGGCCTGTTTATTTCAGAATGGATGGATGCAGGGTTACTGCATTACCGCTCACCATAGCCTATGCAGTGCTGGATAGTGGTCTGGCAGAATAGTTAATGGCGGAGCGCCATCCGAATCGATGGCTGACTGGAATTCAGCCAGAGTTACGCACGAACCTCAAATTCCAATTCACGCTGAACCAATACAGCAAGAATAATGTGTTCGCCGCGGTAATATCGGGTTAAGTTCGCAAGGGTATAATCTACAGACCGTTTGTTTAACCATCAATGCCTAAGTCACGAGGGAAAATGAATAAGCGTGCCGAGGTAGCAAAGCTGCTTGAAACCACAATCCTTTCCGGCCTGCTCACGCCGGGGACTCGCCTGCCGGAGATCCGCTTGGGGCGTGAGCTTGGTGTTTCGCAAGCCATTGTCAGGGAAGCTTTGCGGGATCTGGAAAGCCTGGGACTTGTCGTCAAGCGTGTGAATCAGGGAACCTATGTAGTCGAATTAAATCCCGATGATCTCGTAGCAATCTACCAGGTACGTCGTGAATTAGAACCTCTCGCCTGCGGGCTGGCAGCATCTCACCGGACACTGGCAGATATTCAGGTAATGGAAGGATGTATGGCAGAGATGCGCGCCGCAGCGGCAGTCCGCGATTTCTCGTCGTATTCCAATGCGGACCTCCATTTTCATCGCATGATTTGGGCAGCCCAGCCAAACCGCTTTCTCGAAAAGTCTCTCGAAATGGTCTGCCTGCCCCTGTTTGCCTATGATCAGATTGGGCGCTCCGCGACCAGTACTATGGACTATGCTCGTGTTACACGCCAACATGAGATGGTACTAACTGCCCTTCGAACTGGCGATACAGCGCTCGCGTCCCTCCTTATGCGTCGACTAATGCCACGTTGGCTGCGGATTCATATGGCAGATTTCCAGCGCATAAAACCGAATACCGCAGAACATGATCCTGATTTAACCGAAATCTACGCCCGCCTCCGTGACTGCCTGGCAAGCATGCCGCCTCCCCGATAATATTAATCGATTAATCCTAAACAAAATTTCAAAGTTACTCCTAAATAGTGAGAGGATCCTCGCAGTCTCAGTGCGAATTCCTCTTGGTAATTACAATAAAAGCGCACCTATCCATCTATCTTGCCTGATTTTGTGGTTTGTGTTATAATATATTTAATCGATTAAAGTTACCATACTGTTAGAAAACATCAAGAAATAGTGTCCTGGGAGGCTGACATGGAGTCAGAGGAAGTTCTGCAAAGCGGTAGACTTATCTCGCAGGAAAAGTGGCTGTCCCTGTCGTGTGGCCCGCTTGCAGCGTCTTTCGACCCTGCGACCGCTTCGCTGCGCCATCTTCACGTGGCCGGCAGAGAGGTCTTACGCGGAATCTACGTCGCTGTGCGTGACTGTAACTGGAATACCATTCAGCCCGTTCTTACCAATCTCCATCTGCACCGGAGTGATTCTTGTTTCACGCTCACCTTCGACGCGGCCTGCCAGGAGCGGGAAATAGATTTTATCTGGCACGGTGAAATCTCCGGAGATCATGCCGGAACCCTCTCTTTTGCCATGACAGGCTCTGCGCGCACTGCCTTTCTGCGAAATCGCATCGGTTTTTGCATCCTCCATCCTGTACTCGAATGCGCGGGGCGGCCGTGCCTCGTAGAAAAAACGGATGGCAAGACTGAAGCAGGGGCTTTCCCCAGGCGTATCGCACCGCATCAGCCCTTCTTAAATATCCGCTCTATTTCGCACGAAGTGATGCCGGGCCTGCGGGCAGAGATCCGCTGCGAGGGCGACACCTTCGAAATGGAAGACCAGCGGAATTGGACCGATGCCTCCTTCAAAACCTACTGTACACCGCTTGCTCTCCCGTATCCGGTGGAGATTAAGGCCGGGACCCCTCTAAGCCAGTCTGTCACCGTAACACTGCAGGGGCGCACGAAATCACGCGCCAGGCGCGCAGCGGATAACCGTGTTGTTGTGAGCTTGAAAGGCGCTTCACAGTCCCGCAAACTGCCGCATATTGGGCTGGGCATGGCAAGTGATGGCCATCCACTGACAGAGAAAGAGATTCAGCGGCTGCGCTCCTTAAACCTGGCCCATATTCGTGTGGATGTGCGGCTCTCAAGCACGGAAAAAAGTGAGAACGCCTGGCTCGACCGACTGTGGCGGGCGCATGCTGAGGTCGTATCACGAATTGGCACAAAGATAGAGTGCGCGGTGCACCTTACGGGAACAGACGAGGCTGCCAATCGCGCGGACATGATAAATCTCTGGAATCTCGCGCTCAGCAAAATGAAAGGGGAAGTATCGCGCGTTCTGATCTTCCACGAGGAGGAAAAGTGCACTGGTACGCAATGGCTGGTCCTGGCACGTGGGCTGCTTGCTGGAAATAGAAGTGCATTTCCTATTTTTGGAGGCACAGATGCCTATTTCGCCGAACTCAATCGCCAGCCGCCCTCGATCGAAGCGCTGCAGGGTGTCTGCTGGTCGATTAATCCTCAGGTCCATGCCTTCGATAACTCCACGCTAATAGAAAACATCGAAGGGCAGGCGTCAACGGTACGAAGCGCGCGCGCCCTCTTCGGCAGAAAGCGCATTGCTATATCACCGGTCACCCTGAAGCCGCGTTTCAACGCCAATGCGACTGCAATTATACAGACATCAACGAGTCAGTTGCCGGATTCGGTGGATACGCGGCAGATGTCGCTGTTCGGTGCGGGCTGGACACTGGCGAGTCTGAAAACACTGGCTGAGAGCGGGGCCAGCAGCGTGACCTACTATGAGACGGTTGGCTGGCGTGGTGTTATGGAGCGAGAGCAGGGGTCGCCGCTGCCTGAAAAGTTCCCGTCGATTCCGGGCTCGGTGTTTCCGCTCTATCATGTTCTGGCCGATGTGGGAGAGTTCGCAGCAGGGGGTGTGATTCCGTGTGTCTCCAGCATCCCCCGCGCCGTCGAGGTAATGGCGCTGATTAAAGGGGAACAGATGCGGCTTCTCTCCGCCAATCTGACCGATACCGAACAGTGGATTCGCCTGGACATGCCTGGCTCGATCCGTTCAGCGCGGATGCGCCTGCTGACCAGCTCCAATGTGAGGCGCGCTATGCAGTCGCCGGAGACATTTCGCTGCCAGCCGGGAGAGACGCTGAGTTCCACCGATGGAGTGCTGGAATACGCTTTACCTCCGCATGCTTACGCGCGACTGGATTTCGACAGGGAAAGGGCAGAATTACCAGGAAAGGTTACCCGATGAACAGGTTACGAGGCGGATTGATCGGTTGTGGGTTTTTCGCACGAAACCATATGAACGGGTGGCGCGAAGTCCAGGACGTAGAGATCATTGCCGTATGCGATTCCAACGCATCCCGCGCCGATGCTCTGGCCGGAGAGTTCTGTGTTGAGTCCTATCACGATGCCGGGCGAATGCTGCGGGATGCCGGCCTCGACTTTGTGGATATCGTGACACAGCCTGCGGCGCACCGTCCGCTTGTCGAACTCGCGGCTTCTCATGCTATGCCCGTCATCTGCCAGAAGCCTCTTGCGCCCTCACTGGATGATGCCCGCGCAATGGTCGCAGCCTGTGAACGGGCAGGTGTGCCCTTCATGGTGCATGAAAACTTCCGCTGGCAGCAGCCGATGCGCTCGCTGAAGGCGGCAGCAGACAAAATTGGAGATCTGTTCTTCGGGCGCATTATGTTTCGCAGCGGCTATGATCCGTCCATCGATCAGCCCTATCTCGCCGAAGATCCGCGCTTCATTCTTTACGACGTCGGCGTACATATCCTGGACCTGGCGCGCTACTTTCTGGGTGAAGTCGAGCAGCTGACCTGTCTGACGCAGCGTGTCAACCCACGCATCAACGGCGAAGACGTGGCGACCGTACTCCTCAAGATGGGAAGCGGAGCGGCCTGCGTTGTTGAACTCAGTTACGCCTCCAAAACGACCTGTGACCCGTTTCCGCAGACACTCGTCCATCTCGAAGGCACACAGGGCCGGGCCGAACTGCGCCAGGATTATCGTATCGGCATCGACAGTGGCAGAGATGTGACTGTAAACCGCGCAGAGATACCGACTTATAAATGGAGCACGCCGCCGTTCGAAGCAATTCAGGATAGTATCGTCAACATTCAGCGGCACTGGACCGACTGTCTGCGAAATGGAACCGCACCCGAGACCTCTGGCGCGGACAATCTCAAAACACTGGAACTGGTGTTCGGCTCCTACGCTTCCGCCGAACAGAATCAGCCCTACAAAGTGAGTACCTTATGAGCGATCCAAAATCCGAAACCCAACATGTGAAATCTGCAGACCGCATTCTCGCCACCTACTGGATCGAGACACCGTTTCCAGTGGAACGCGCCGCCGAGGTCATTGCTGGAGAGCAGTCGTCCGGCACGTTCGTTTCGGTTCCCGGCGAGACGCCCGAACTCAAACAGCGTCATGGCGCGCGTATCGAAAACATCACGCTCCTGGACACGGCGGATAAGCCATGCCTGCCCGGTTCTCGCAGCCCGAAGAACGTTCACACCCCGACTTATCAACGGGCTGAAATTGTGATTTCATTTCCCTTCGAGAATGTTGGGGCGAACCTGCCCACTCTGGTCGCCACCGTCTGCGGCAACCTCTTCGAACTCAGCGACCACTCCGGCCTGCGTCTGCTCGACCTGGAGTTACCAGACGCTTTCACCGACGTGTATCCCGGGCCCCAGTTTGGCATCGAAGGCACACGTCGCCTTACCGATGTCTACGACCGCCCAATCATTGGCACTATCGTGAAGCCGAGCGTCGGACTGTCGGCGCTGCAGACAGCGGAACTAGTCAGTGAACTCGCCGAGACGGATATAGATTTTATCAAAGACGACGAACTGATGGCAGACCCGCCGCACTCGCCTCTGAGGGAGCGCGTCGCCGCCGTGATGCATGTCATTAACGCGCATGCCGACCGGACCGGCAAAAAAGTAATGTTCGCTTTCAACATCAGCGATGAAATAGATAATATGAAGCGGCATCACGATACCGTGCTGGCAGCGGGCGGAACCTGTGTCATGGTCAGTTTGAACAGCGTCGGTTATCCTGCGGTCTCTGCGCTGCGCCGCCACAGCCAACTGCCAATTCACGGACATCGCAACGGCTGGGGGATGTACACGCGTTGTCCCGCGCTTGGAATCGAATTCACAGCTTATCAGAAACTCTGGCGGCTGGCAGGCGCCGACCATCTGCACGTCAATGGCCTGAAAAACAAGTTCTGGGAGCCGGACGATTCGGTCGTGAAGTCTCTCCATGCCTGCCTGACTCCGATGTTCGGCGGCTATCGGGCTATGCCGGTAGTCTCGTCCGGTCAGTGGGCAGGGCAGGCGCCCGAAACCTACCACCGCGCTGGAACCATGGATTTGATGTATCTGGCGGGCGGCGGAATTATGGCGCATCCGGGCGGGCCGGCGGCAGGAGTTACCGCGATTCGGCAGGCATGGGATGCGGCGGCGCAGGGCATTTCCCTGGATGAGTTTGCCAGAGAACACTCTGAACTGCGGCAGGCCATCGAGCTGTACTCCGGACTGCGTGGAGGATAGAGGAGATAGTGATGATTAAACCGTCACCCAATGGAGTCACGCCGCAGGAAGGCATCAATAGTGGGGAAGTCCGATACGCGCTTCCATTCAAACCCTGCTTCACCGCGCAGATGCAGAGGGCTTCAGCATGAGCCTGCCGGACGGACTGCTGGTCAGTTTCTATGGCGACGACTTCACCGGTTCCACAGACGGCATGGAGGCGCTGGCTCGGGCTGGAATGCGAACAGTTCTCTTTTTAGAACCGCCCAGCGCTAAACAGCTGGAACGGTTTCCGGGATTGCGGGCAATTGGTGTAGCGGGAGTCAGCCGCAGTCTGTCCCCAGCAGAGATGGACAACGAATTGCCGCCGATTTTTGCGCACCTGCGTGAGCTGGCTGCGCCGCTGTTTCACGTCAAAATCTGCTCCACGTTCGACTCGTCGCCGGAGGTAGGGAGCATTGGCCATACCATCGAGATAGGGCAGGGGATTTACGCATCACCTTTTGTGCCGTTGGTCATCGGCGCACCTGTTTTGAACCGTTTTTGTCTCTTTGGGAATCTATTTGCACGCTCCGGGCCGGAAAGTGAAGTCTTTCGCCTCGACCGTCATCCGACAATGAGCCGCCATCCAGTTACTCCCATGCATGAGAGTGACCTGCGCCTGCATCTGGCACTGCAGACATCACTAAATATCGGTCTGGTCGATGCTCTCAATCTCGCACAGCCGGAGGAAGTCATCGAGGAGCGCTTGCAGTCGCTTTGTGATTCGGCCTGCGAAATCATTCTGTTTGACTCGATGACGGAAGAACATCTTGCTGCCATTGGGCGCGCATTATGGAAACGTGCCAGCCGTGAAAAGCCGCAGTTTATCGTTGGCTCATCCGGTGTGGAGTACGCGCTCACAGCCTGCTGGAAGTCGCTTGGCGAACTACCTGTGCCGCCAGCCTTCTCTGCCGAGCCAGTCGAGCGCCTGATAGTAGTTTCGGGAAGCTGTTCGCCCGTCACGGCGCGGCAGATCGAGTGGGGACTCGCCAACGGTTTTGCGGAAGTCCCGCTGGACACGGCCAGGATAACAGCCGCTGATTCAATCGAACCCATCGTGCTGGAGACCGTCGGTGCCGCGCTTGCCTTTTGGAACGAGGGCAAAAACATCATTGTGCACACGTGCCGCGGCCCGGATGACCCGCGCCTTGCAGCGCGTCATAAAAATGCACATACGACAGACATTTTCGACCGAAGCAAACCTGCCTGCCCCACTCATGAACAGCCGGCTGATAACGGTTCGCTTTTGGGCAAACCGCTGGGACGCATTCTCGCCGCGCTGATTGCAGAAACCGGCATTCGCAGGGTAGCCGTGGCGGGCGGCGATACGTCCGGCTATGTAGCGCGAGAACTCGGAATCGAAGCTCTGGAAACGCAGATGCCCCTGGCGCCCGGCTCGCCGCTCTGCCGTGTCTATTCATGCGACCCCAAATTGGACGGAATGGAAATTCTATTCAAAGGAGGGCAGGTCGGTAAAGTTGATTTGTTCGGCAGCATTTTGAAAGGCAAAATATGATGAACTCATCCAGGAGATGCTGGGGGCAAGTCCCGACCCTGCAAAATAAAATGGACAGTTATTTACTCATGTTACGCAGCCAAGCAGTTCATTAAGATTACATTATCTCTATCATCTAGCCGCGTGCAGGATAGAAATAATGTAATCTGCGCTAATCTGTGTAATCTGCGGATAAAAAATCTGAAGTATTCCCGATTAGAATATTTAATATGCGAAGGATTTAAAAGCATTTTATCCACAGATTACACAGATTAGCACAGATTACTTTTGCAAGATCGATGATTTTTATTCTCAGATGATGGATTTGAAATTCTATTTCGGTAACGTTCTTTTCGGAGAACACTTTTAAAAGCTATGGGCAGCTCGATCCTGAGAACTGCAATAAACATTTGAATGCAGCACAATCAGATTAATCTACCAAAATTTCAGAGATCAATTTTAGCAAGGAAAAACCCTCATGCTTAAAGTTAGTGAGAACAGACGTTTTTTGGTGCACAACGATGGATCGC
This sequence comes from Chthonomonadales bacterium, assembly GCA_038203935.1. Classification (GTDB taxonomy): domain Bacteria; phylum Armatimonadota; class Chthonomonadetes; order Chthonomonadales; family Chthonomonadaceae; genus JANXSG01. The sequence continues at coordinate 42,676 of JBBRDM010000001.1, read as the reverse complement.
CATTCTTCTATCTCGGTGATACCGCGTGGGAACTGTTCCATCGCTGCACCCGGGCCGAAGCGCTCACCTATCTGCAAGACCGTGCTGCCAAACGCTATACCGTCATCCAGGCGGTCGTGCTGGCGGAATTCGGCGGCTTGACAGAACCGAATGCACTCGGCGATTTACCGCTCCACGATAACAACCCGACTCAGCTCAACGAGGCATATTTCGCCCACGTAGATTTTATTGTGGACGCTGCTGCCGCGCTCGGCTTGCATATTGGGATGCTGCCTACGTGGGGCGACAAATGGAACTTCAAGTGGGGGCAGGGGCCGGAAATATTTACACCTGAAAATGCCGGAGTGTATGGGCAGATTCTCGGAAAACGTTATCGGGACAAACCCATTATCTGGATACTTGGCGGCGACCGTCCAATCGAATCGGACACGCACCGCGCTATCATCGTGAATATGGCGCAGGGCCTGCGCGAAGGCAGTGGCGGCAATCAACTTATCACTTTTCATCCCTCCGGTGGAGAGACTTCGGCGCAGTATTTCCATGACGCCGACTGGCTCGACTTCAATATGTGGCAGTCTGGCCATAGCCGCAACATGGAGAACTACAACTGCATCCAGGGGGATTACGATCGGAATCCCATAAAGCCCTGCATGGACGCGGAACCGGGCTATGAAGACCATCCAGCCGGATTCAATCTCAACAATGGCTATCTGGATGACTACGATAACCGCAAAGCAGCCTATTGGGCGCTGTTTGCCGGGGCGCATGGCCATACTTATGGCTGCCATCCAGTCTGGCAGATGTTTCAGCTTGACCGAACCGCTATCACTTCAGCACGCCGCCCCTGGCACGAGGCAATGCATCTTCCCGGTTCGGGGCAGATGCAATTTGCGCGAGCACTCCTCGAATCCCGCCCCTTTCTGAATCGCATTCCCGATCAATCTTTGATCACTTCCGATCTCGGAACAGGGACCGACCATGTTCAGGCCGCCCGTGATGTGGATGGGAGCTATGCGTTTGTCTACGTGCCCTCAGGCAAACCGGTCGGTATTGCTCTGGAGCATCTCTCCGCGCAGACGCTGAAAGCATGGTGGTACGACCCGCGCATCGGCGTCGCCCACGCTATCGGTGAGTTTACCGGCATAGGAATGCACACCTTTACGCCGCCGTCAGGAGGACCGGACTGGGTGCTGGTTCTGGATGATATGTCGCGTAAGTATCCCAGCCCTGGAGAAAAATCATGAAAATCCTGATCCTTGGAGGTACCGGACTGATCAGCACGGGCATCACGCGTCTCCTGCTGGAACGCGGTGATGAAGTCACCCACTACAACAGGGGGCAGCGCTCATCGGAGTTTGCGGGACGAGTCACAACCATAGCGGGAGATCGATACGCACATGCTGCATTTGAGGCGCAGATGGCTGAGCTGCCGGCCTTCGACTGCGTGCTGGACATGATCGGTTACAGTACGGATGATGTCGAAAGCCTCCTCCGTGCCTTCGGCGGCAAAACAGGCCATCTGGTCTTCTGCAGCACGGTGGATGTTTATGCGCGTCCGGCTTCAAGTTATCCCGTCAAAGAGAACGAGCCTTTTCAGCCTGCCGCCTGGGATTACGCGCAGAAGAAAGCTGCCTGCGAGAAAATCCTATGGGAATGGCACGAGAGAGAGAAGCATCCATTTACCATCATTCGTCCCGTACATACCTATGGTGAGCAGGGCGCCGTACTGCATACGTTCGGCGGGGGCAGTTACCATCTGGACCGCCTGAAAAAGGGAAAGCCAATTCTGGTGCATGGCGATGGCAGTTCACTCTGGTCGTCTGTTCACCGAGACGATGCCGCCGTCGCCTTTGTCAACGCACTTGGCAATCCGGTCACATTCGGCAGGAGCTATCATCTTCCGGGTGAGGAATGTGTGACCTGGAACCAGTACCACACTCTCGTGGCGAAAGGAATCGGCGCGCCACTGCCGAACCTGGTCCACATTCCCATCGATCTGCTCTATCCCCTCGATAAACGCGCCTTTATCACTGCCATAAATTTTCAGTATAACAACTGCTTCGATTCTTCGGCAGCGAAGTCTGATCTTGATTTTCAATATCGCATCTCAATATCGGAAGGCGCGAAGCAGATATACACACATCTTGTCGAGACCAGACGATTGGAAAACAGCGACGATGTACCGCAGGACGACCGTATCCTGGCAGCCTGGGAATATCTGAGCGCGCAGATGCAGCAGCAATTGAAGGATATGAATCCTTGAAAGGAATCACCGAATGACAACCACGATTGCATTATTAGGTGCAGGCGGCAAAATGGGATGCCGCCTTATCGATAATCTCAAAGACCATTCAGAATACGAGATGCTCTATGTAGAAGTCAGCGAGGCGGGAAAGCAGCGCATAGCGGAGAAAGGTCTTGTTCCTGTCCCGCAGGAGGAGGCGCTGTTAAAGGCGCAGGTTGTGATCCTAGCCGTGCCGGACGCGCTGATCGGCAGAATATCGGCAGACGTTGTACCGCAGCTAAAACCCGGCACGATGGTGATGGGTCTCGATCCTGCCGCTGGCTATGCAGGAGTCTATCACCAACGTGAGGACATTACTTATTTTGCTGCGCATCCCTGCCATCCTCCGCTCTTTATGGAAGAGCTTACCCGGGAAGCGCAGACCGACTGGTTCGGAGGCTATCATGCGCGGCAGAGTGTCGTCTGTGCGCTCATTCAGGGACCGGAGGAGCACTACGCACTTGGTGAACAGATCGCCGCCGCCATGTACGCGCCGATCCTGCGGATGCACCGGATTACCATCGAGCAGATGGCGATCCTGGAGCCTGGCGTCGTAGAAACGACCTGTGCAACCCTCGTCTCCACTATGAAGGAAGCGCTGGATAGGGGCATCGAAATGGGTGTTCCGAAAGAGGCAGCCTGGGATTTCGTGATGGGGCACATTCGTATCGAGTTAGCGATCATCTTCGGCTATGCGGGCTTTCCCTTCTCAGATGGAGCCAGGCTTGCCATAGAGCAGGCAAAATCTAAGCTGCTGCTGCCGGAATGGCAGGAAAACGTCCTCTCACTGGAATCGATACGTCAGCAGGTGCGCGCAATCACGCATCAGAATTAACCAGCTTGCGCGTTATGGCAATCAATTCGCCAGTTTGTGCAGGAATTTTGCTTGACAAGCGAGAAGAATCATGTTATCATACGAATCGTTGTATACGTAACGAATCGTTAGGATATTTTGTGGCTGTTACACTTAAGGATATTGCGGCAAAATGCGGACTTTCATCAAGCACCGTCTCAGACGTTTTGAACGGGCGGTCGCGTACATGGGCTTCCAGCGAGACACGTAATCGAGTCTATGCCGTGGCGCAGGAGCTGGGCTACCGGCCTAATACCGCCGCACGAGCCCTGCGCAGCGGGAAGAATCACGCAGTCGCATTTATTTACTGTCTGGATGCTTCAGGCGGCATAAACACTTTTGACGGCGCCGCAGAGATTATGGCGAACTGTCTGAGCCACCAGGGTTACCATTTACGTCAGCATGTCTATACGAACCAGGCGCAGCTGATGGAGGGACTGGAAGATTTGGTGCAGGGACAGACCTGTGACGCCTATGTAATATTCGGCAGAGAATCGGATGTAGCGGTGCAGGGCGCCTATCTGGAGCGGCATGGAGTTCCTTTTGTAGTCAAGGGGCGGCAGGAGGCAGAATTTCCACATTGGCCACAAGTCGATTACGACCATGAGGCAATGATGCGGCGTGTTGTGGACCATCTGGCTGATCTGGGTCATACCAGGATTGCCTACCTGGGATACTCACTTGATGAAGCGTTCAGCCAGCATCTGCGAAAAGGTTTTTGCGAGGCGATTCATTCCCGGCTGGGAAAGGCTCCCGATGAAATGTACGTTGGGACAGTGGATGACGGGGTTACTTCGCACTACATGGAGCGCTGGCTGGCATTGCCACCGGACCGCCAGCCGACCGCACTCACTCTGGGAGCAGGCGATAATGCCTGGTATCAGGTGGAGGATGCTCTCGCATGTATTGGGAGGGTGATCGGCGATGGACCAGGGGAGTTCGCTGTGGCTGGACAGGCGACCCATTGCTTAATTCTCGCCTTCGGACAGGGTTCTTATTTCGCGGATATTTCATTTCAGAGCATTGCTGAGACGGCGGTAATCGATCTGCTGCTGCCCCTGCTGAAAGGGCAGACGCTCCTGCAGCCTGTTCGACGTATCCTGCCGGCGCTGCGCCCGACCAAATCGCGCAGCCTCCTCCGGTATTGCAAGTTTGCTGCGGGCGATTCTGCTTCGTAGCTGGATCTGGTGATATACTAAATTTCGATGATGAAAGGAGGAACGAAGTCATTCGTCACTATCGCGAGTGAAGTTCCGCGCAATAGCTATTCTGATCTATAATCATCTTACCGACATCGGTATTACTCCAAAAGGAGAAAGACAATGCCCCTCTCTAACAAACGATATGATTTGCGTGGTTTCACGCTGATCGAATTACTTGTGGTAATCGCAATTATAGCCATTTTGGCAGCTATTCTGTTTCCCGTCTTTGCACAGGCACGGGAGAAAGCCCGCCAGACCGTTTGCCTCTCCAGCACCAAGCAGATCGGTCTTGGTGTAATGATGTACACTCAGGACTACGATGAATCCGGCCCTTATGCGTATGGCGGCTGCGGCATGCAATGGTGGGGCGATGCGGTTGATCCATACATAAAGACACGAAGTATTTCCGCAGATGGGACGGGCGGAGGGCAGGGAGGAGCATCAGGCGCGGGATTGTGGCACTGCCCCTCAGATTCGGTTTCAGTCGTTCCCAACTTGCCCAGTTACGGAGTAAACGCGGTAATTGCCGGGGCATCCCAGCGCGGCTGCGGCGATACAACGAGCTTTCAAGAGGATACGGTTCCGCTTGCCGGTTTGAGCGCTCCCTCAGATGTTATCTGGTGCGGTGACGGTTCACGCGACCTGTATGGCGATGGCAATTTCCGTGAAATCGCAATTGACTGGGTGAGGCCCTCGCTCGACCTGGCCGGCCTGCCTGGATTCAACGGCCGCGAGGGAAGCGTAGTAAAAACCTGGTACCACCAGCACATGCCCGTCGATGACTACACGGATGCGCATGTCACCTGGCAGGATACCAGTCCCACCTGGGCCAATAAAGGTCCCGCCTATCATCATAGCCGCAATGGAGAGAAGTCGGGTATGGTAAATGTCGTACTGATGGACGGCCATTCCAAATCTCGGCGTTATGGTTCGCTGACCGAAAAGGACTTCTTTGCCACCGGCCCATTACAGTAGAAGGCGGGGTGTTTAAGGACCGTTACGCAGAGGCAAGGTAAGCAAGCCCTCTGCGTAACGGGCGTCTTCACTATCTATCCTCGCAGAAGAGTATCATGACAACCAAAACCAAAAACAATTCGTCAAAGCAGATTTCGGTTCCTGTGATTATCGCCTGTGTGCTGGTTCTGATTGCATTCGTTGGCTGGATCGCTTATCGTAACTTTGGGCCAGCTCCGATTCCGCCTCCTCCTCCAAAAAACGCGAATGAGATCCGTATGGAGAAAATCTACACGAATACCGGCGGGGATATTAATAAACTCAGTCCCGAAGACCGCCAGTGGCTGCACGAATACTCAAGAGGCCGGGAGCAACAGGCTTTTCAATACTATAAGGGCAGCATGAAACCGTAATGACAATGCTGTTGGCTATACGAACTATGAGGGACTGGTCGGCACATAAGCGGCTGCCGATCCTTCTCTGTGGACTGATCGCACTAACAGCTATAGCAATCGGCCTGCGGACCGCTTCGAAACGAGCAGAGAAGAAGCTGCAAATGGCTTCTCTCCTGGAACTTGAAACCGCTGTGCGCCGTAATCCGAATTCCCCAGATCCCTCGTTTTATCTGGGGCGGCGCTGGCTCCAGATGGGGAACATGGCGGCAGCGCATGCAGCATTTGAACGGGCAGCACACCACGCGAGCGACAATGAGGACGCATGGATTGGATATGCGATCACGACGAGCGGCCCCAACGCACAGCAGGATACGGCTGCGATTCTATCCAGTTACCTGAAGCTTCATTCCGATAGTGTACCGGCCCACCACGCTCTCCTGCCAGAAAATCGCAGCGCTCAAATGGAACAGCTTCCTGGAAGCGTCTCGATTCCGCTGCTGCTGCGAGACGCCGATGCGCTCCGCGCACAAAAGCGTCTTCCTGAAGCAAAAAGTGGTTATATGGCTGTTCTTGCGCTCTGTCCTGATTCTGCACGAGCCTGTGAAGGCGCTGGTTTGACAAGCGCTGCGCAGGGCAATCAGGAAGAGGCTTTCTTGCTTCTTGAACGGGCAGCCGATCTTGACGAACGACTCCCGCAGGCGCAATTCGTGCTGGGAAACTGGCTGCTGGAAGCCGGCTTCAAAAAGGAGGCCGCGCGCCGTCTGGCATTGGCGGCAGAAGCGGCGCCTCAAAACGCACGTTACTGGCACACCCTGGGACAGGCGTATGGCGGGCAGGATGTTCAGAGCCATCAGGCTGAGGAAGCCTATAGACGGGCATCGAATCTGGATCCGACGGACGCCCTCTATCTTATTGATCTTGCTGAAATGCTAGTCGTCAATAACCGAATGGATGAGGCTGAGCAGCTGTATAGGCGTGCTGTTCAACTCGCCCCGCATGATGCGGACGCTCTCTCGAGGCTGGGCGCTTTTTTGCTTGACAGTAAGCCCACTCCAGAACGCTTACAGGAGGCGGATCGCATGCTTAAAGAAGCCCTTCGCCTTGATCAGAGCAGTGATTTCGCCTGGTATCATCTCGGTAGGCTTGCCTACCTGCAGGGCGATGACAAGCAGGCAATCCAGGCTCTGCAGCGTGCGGTTACATTAGTGCCTCAGATCGCAGAGGGCTGGTATGCGCTCTACCGCGCCTTCGTTCGGAATGGAAATCGATCTCGCGCGGATATTGCCCTTCATAACTTTCACCAATTGCAATCCCAATATCAGGAACGTACCCACACCTCGGAATTGCTCGATCTTCACCCACGCGATTATGTACTCCACCTCAAACTCGCCCGCGAGTACAAGTTGAGTGGAGAAAATGCGAAAGCGATCTTCGAGTATGGAGCCTATCTAAGGTTTCACCCGGAAGATGCGGCGGTGCAGGCGGAATTAAACAGCTTTGAAGCAAAGCTTAAGATGATAGATCAACTGCCGTCCATGAGCCTGTTCATCGCAATGGTGGAGAGCAGCCTGAAGCACGGCGTTTCAAAGAAACAGGGTCAAAATGAGCATAGATAAATGTTTTCGTATGTATATGATTGCGATAGTCACAATGCTTCTGCTTTCTGGAGCCCCTGCTGTAATGTCGCAGATGGTCACCGGGAGAGGGATGACCGACTTTGACAAGGTGTTCGGCCTGGATAAAAATCCACCCGGCGACATCTACAGCACGGAGCTTGTTCAATGCAGCAGCCCAGGCAGCATTCTCTGGCCAGGCGATAGGGCAGTGTTTACCATCCGAGTCGACAACCATCGTGACATACCTCTGCAAGCTTCGGGAAAGCTCGCCATTATCGCCTACGGAACACGAGGGAAAGCCGGCGATATCTGGGTTCCGACAGTTTACAAAATCGGTGATATAGGCACGATACCGATTTCTGTGCATGCTGCTCCGAAGGCTTCGGCAACGTTCACGATAACGCCGGATATTCCGGCTCGCTTTGGAGCCTACGCCCTGGTACTGGATTTGGGATCGCAGCTTGGAAAGAGCTTCGTTGCGTCGTGCGTACGCACCTTCAAGCCGGAAGCTGCCCATGGTCAATATCCCGCTTTGAGCCTGGATGATCTGGGTCCGAAGGTACTGGGACGGCTTGGAGTGCGTGCAATTCGCTGGGGGTTCAGCTACAAGCCGACTACCGACAAAGATTTTGAGCCGTGGTATCGGGAGCAGCTCAGGCAGCTCAAAGAGTTTCAGGATAATGGTATTACGGTGCTTGCGATGGTGGGAGGTGGTGAATTTACCGGGCCCATGCAGCCGCTCGGTCGTCCGCGTCCCTGGCTGGATGATCACAATACGATGATCGACTCCAAGTTCGATCTGGCCTGGCTGCCGAGTTATGACGAGGATTTCAAGAAGTTTGTCGCGCGCCTCTGTGCCGATTCTGGCTGGCCCAAAGGCCCCATTACTGCATTCTCCCTCTGGAATGAACCCTGGGAAGGCATCTCCATCTCCGGCTGGGGAGCCGACATGCTGCGCTATCGCGAGATGTACACGAAGATGGCGGAAGGGGTAAAACAGGCGCGGACGCAGGCCGGGGTAGATGTCCTGGTCGGCGGCTGCGATTCATCCTCGAATGCGCTCGATAAACTCTTCGCAGATGGCAGCGATAGTTTTCTGCCCGATTTCGACTTCCTGAGTGTGCACTATCAGGGAATGGCATCTTTCGCTGGCTACAAGCCCTGGGTTGATCGTAAAGGGCCTCGTGGGCGTGTGCGAATATGGGATACCGAGAGTTGGGTAGCCAATACAGACGATCGTGTGGCCGCTGTAATTGCCGCTAACCGGTCCGCCGGATACGACCGGGCGATGGGCATTTTTGGCGGCAACATTCATGAAGGCAGCAATGCATGGTCGGTAGCTGCTTCCGTCGGCGCAGCGCAGCATTTTCTCGGTGACCGCCCGTTTAAGGAGCTGGTATTCAAGAACGGCCTGCCCTGGGTGATGGCATTTTCCGGCCTGAACGGCAGCGGAGCGAAACCCAATCCCGAGGACGGCACGATCGTGGTCGTCGGCGATTTGGGCGAGGAGTTCGGCTCCGACAACCTGCTCTTCCGCACCGCTCGCGGACTGAATGAAGTGGCCCATAAAGAGGCTTTGCGCAAGCAGCTGGCTGCTCTGAAACCCGACATTGCGAATCCGTCGGTGCGCGCTGCAGCCGCTGTGCCAGCCGCAAAAACGCCCGAATCGGAGGTAAGTAAGAGGCCAACCGACCGCCGCACGGCGCTGTTGAAAATGCTGGATACGCCGGAGACTCTTTCCGGTGCGACAATAACACTTTCGGATCGAGGCGGCAAAGCGCGCGCCTACGACTTCTACGGCAATCCTGTCCCGGCTACGGCTGGCAGCATCGTGATCCCCCTGGACGGTCGGGGCTTCTTTCTGCGCGGGGATGGCCGCCCGGGCTCTTTTGCCGCGCTGCTGGCCGCAATCCGCGCCGCACGCATCGAGGGCATCGAGCCGCTTGCGGTAGTGGCGCACGATCTAACCACACCAATTGCATCACGTCCCACGCTGAATATGACGCTCACCAATGTTCTCAATCGGCCGATAAAAGGCGTATTGACAGCAAAGCTTGGGGATCTGACTTTAGCGCCATCCACGCAATCCCTGGCCTTCGCTCCGCATGAAACGAAGCAGACTATGCTGCAAGTAGTCAGCGGCAAGCCTGCGGACAGCAATACCTACCCACTCACATTTCGCTTCGACGCGGGCAGTGACGGGACCGCTATTCATCACGAAGACATGCACGTCAATGTTATTTCAAAACGCACGATTACGGTAGATGGCAAACTCGACGACTGGGCAGGTGTGCTGCCGCAGACGATTATCAGCGCCGAGAGCGGACAGACCGTGACTGAGGCAGCCTGGTTCCCTTTCAAACCGTTTCAAGCGAGCATCGGGCAGGGTGTCGCTGCCGGATACCTCGCCTACGATGATACTTATTTCTATTTTGCTGCTAAGATCGCCGACACCACTCCGGACGAAGGTACGCTGCGATTCGCGACCCGCGACGAGGACCAGTTCTTCTACCCACCCATATCCTATGTAAAACGGCTGAAGAGCTCAGGAACAGCCCCGGTGCTGGACAGTGATTCCGACACGCCTCAATCGCTGAAGTGGCCGGATGATGTGCGGCGATACTCCTACCGCATGGACCCTATCCTGCCGTCTGGCAACTTTCCGAACTTCGACAATGTTCAGATCGCTTTTAATGTCCTCCCTCAGGAGAAGAAACGCTTCTATCCTAACCCGCCGGGCACAATGCCGGACTACACGGTTTCGCAGGATACCGACTACGAGTATGCGTTGAACCAGGTGGCATCAAAGTACGGCGGGGGCACGGAGATCTGGCGTTTGAATGCGCCCGGCATGCCCCTGAAACACTTCTATCCACGCCAGCCGAAATCTTCTTTTGATGGGCCGGTAATGAACGGTAAGCTTGTAGTGGTCCACGATGGGGCGACCAGGATTGTAGAGGCGGCCATTCCGTGGTCGGAGATTCCACTGGTGAAAGAGCAAAAGGATGCCGGAAAGCCTATAAAGTTTTCTTTCCGAGTCAACGACAATGTGGGAGCAGGCTGTATGGAGTTATCACGCGGGAGAAGTGTGGCCAAGCATGGCGGCTCTTTTCACGTCGATTGGGTCGAACACTGGGAGAACCAGGTCGAGTTCGATTGGGGCAAATAACTCGTATCGGGCATCCTGGCAGCTCCGTTTCGCCACACAGACCGCAGTGCCGGCAGCCAGAGTGCTTATGCCCCTGCTTATTCACTTCCATCCTTAGCTGCAAGCAAGATCAGTTAGTGGATCAGATACACAAGGCGGGACGTGTGGCAATGCATATAGTACTGCGACTTGGAGTAACCCAAAAGTCTCAGATGGGCTGGGTTTCCAACCAGATCCTCAGCTTTTTCCGAAAAATAATCCACGTGTGAATGCAGGCCCAGGCTACTCCTCTTCACTTGGAAACCCTAGTAAAAAGTGCGATTCCAGTCAATTTACTAAGCAGCCAAGCTTCTCAAGAGGATAACCATGTACAAGAATAAATATGTCGTTTTCTTAGCGTTAGTTTTCGTAATCTATGTCACATTTCGTACTGGCTCAATTGCGCAATCACAAAATGATTCACCTCCGGAAAAAACGACACCTTGGTATGTCAACCAAAACCCAAAAGAGAAGAAATTAGCACTGGAAAGATATCAATTTCTATTCCGTGTAGGGAGCCATTATGGCATCGATATTACCTCTACTATGGAGCAGGGGGGGTATGCTATATTCCCATTTCGCAGGGCAGATAGAATGTATGCATTACTACACGATATGTACATAAATGGAAACCCAGTTGAAAAATTCTATTGTTTTCAGCGAAAAGATGGTAAAGACAAACTTGTGTATATGTTGAACTTATATACTAAACGCTCACATTATAGAAAGATTAAAAAAATTAACAATCTCATGAACTATATATATAGCAAACACTGTGAAATTAAAGGAAAAATTAACCACTACGTAAAAAAAGATCTAACAAAAATAAGCAATTATGTAGTTTATTCTCACATGCAAATAATAGATCAACTAAGAGTATTTATGATTTCTGATAATGACAATGAAAAATTAGTTGATAAAATTTATAAGGAGCCTTTATACGTAGATAGGGATCCTTATTCAAAAAAGAACATGGAAGTTTACCAATTCTTTAAAACTTACGGCCTTCCTATATTACCTGCAGAGTTGAAAGAAGATACTAAATAGAGCTTCTATTGTATTGGTCCAGCGTGAAATGGAATTTGATGTTCTTGCCGTTAGATAATTTTTGTCGATAAATTGAATGAGATGGATGGGCCTTCTTCCATCATTTATAAAGCTATTTCACTCATGGGTTATATGTTTAGTTTCTGCTGATCAATACCTCTTTTAATTATTCTGTGATTTACCGGACGTGATTTATGATAGATATACTTTCATTCATATCTATCATATGCCTTTTTTTAGCGATATCTATCGCAGTTTCTCCGTCTTTATTTTTAAGTTGAATATTAGGATGATGGTCGCATAATATCTTTAATGCATCATTATCTCCATTGTAAGTCGCAAACATCAATGCGGTGGAGCCAGATTGAGTTTGAGCATTAACATTTGCTCCCTTATTTATCAAATCATTAATAATCTCAGCATCATTATCCTCTGCAGCTCTCATCAAAGGCGTAACTCCATATTTATCCGCAACATTTACATCTGCACCTAATTTAAGAAGCAACTTAAATGTATCTTTTTTCCCTGACATTACTGAAAGCAATAGCGGAGTATCCCCTTCATTGTCCTTACTGTTGATATCGGCTCCCCTTTCTAATAGTACTTGAGCTAGTTCTATATTCTCTGGAAGAAAATCCCCATTATGTCGACATAATTGGACTATCAATGCTGTTGATTCATTATTATCACGATGCCAATTCCCACTGAATATATCTTTGATCTTTGACAACCAATCTCTATCATCACTTGGTAAATCTTGTGCATTGGGATCAGCGCCATGAGATAATAATGTCAAAGCATTACAGGTTTCATTTCGTTTAATCGCGATAATTAATTTATAGTTTAATTGCCGCCTGCATGCATCTTTTATGAGATAGAATGAACCAAGCATAACAATGGATAATGCAAAAAATACAATTATATATTTCGTTTTGTATCGAAACATTTTCATGCTATTAGATTCACTTTATTTACTAATTTCTCATGCATATGTTATGATAATTGAACCTCCCCTTTTTTTAGACATTAAGTGAAGGGGGTATTCAAGCTAGTTAGGCGTTGTTTATGCCTTTGTTCAAATGCTTCTGGACTGGGATAATCCACCCGAGCTGCGATACCCTCTTAACAAATTGTCCACTATTTCGACGGAAGATTATGTGGATGTCATACCACCTCTGCAATACTCGGAACTACACCCAGATATTAATTGCACTTTCGCCACAGCCAATCCAGTTCACAATTTATCTCGAATATGATATAAGAAAATCTCACTTTGGATTATGAGCCGAAATATGTGTTCATTAAAACGGTCGTTTTCGTGAACTAATTCTATTCCACACAAAACAGCCTCCGTTAAATCCCGTACGCCTTCAAATATATACCACAAAACCGGTATACAAAAACAAAATACCAATTCCGTTGACATTGGATGAATATCGTGGTACAACACTCCTGCAAATAAAAGTGGAGGAGTTGTTTTCATGCTCATTGGGTATGCCCGCATTTCGACGACCGACCAGAATCTCGATCTCCAAAACGATGCGCTTGAAAAAGCTGCATGTGAACGAATTTTTTCCGACACTGCCAGCGGAGCAAAAGCAGAAAGGCCGGGCCTGAGTGAAGCGCTCAAGGAGTGCCGTCAGGGAGATACGCTGGTTGTCTGGAAACTGGATCGCCTGGGAAGGTCGTTGCCGCATCTGGTAGAGACCGTACGTGATCTGATCGCCCGAGGTGTCGGGTTCAAGTGTCTGCAGGAAAACATAGATACGACCACTTCTGGCGGGAAACTCATTTTTCATATCTTTGCCTCCCTGGCCGAATTTGAGCGGGACCTGATTCGAGAACGTACTATGGCAGGATTATCCTCGGCGCGGGCACGGGGGAAAACAGGCGGCCGCCCTAGAGGAGTAATGGATAAAAACAAGCAGAAAGCAGCTCTCGCGCTCAAAAACGATACTTCCCGTTCGGTCACGGAGATATGTGAAATATTAGGGGTCTGCCGCAATACTTATTACAAATATGTGCAGCCGGAGGGAAGCAGCAAACAGAAGAGCAAGGGAGGTAGCGGCTGATGCCGGGAGAACGTGAATACTATTCCGGGCTTCGCTGCTGGCGGTGACTGCCGGGGAGAAAAAATGCGAACAAGTGTAAGCAATAACAAAGCTGTGACCATCTACCAGATCAAAATCACTCTGGAGTATATTCGCCCGCCGATCTGGCGGCGTGTGCAGGTGCCGGGAACGATTCTCCTGCCGAAATTGCATCGTCTGATCCAGGCGGCGATGGGATGGGAAGATGCGCATCTGCATGCTTTTTGCGTGGGAGATATTACCTATGCGCTTCCCGACCCGGAACTCAATAACTGGATGCAGGACGAACGCCGGATTCATCTATCACAGATAGCGCCTGTCGAAAAGAGCAAATTTCGTTATGATTATGACTTCGGCGATGGCTGGCATCACCTGGTCGTAGTGGAAAAGATATTGCCCGCAGAACCGGGTAAGAATTATCCAGTCTGTATTGCAGGAAAACGTGCCTGTCCTCCGGAGGACTGCGGAGGACCGTGGGGATATTTCGAATTTGTGGAAGCGGTATTCAACCCCGAGCATGAGCAGCATAAAGAGCTGCTGGAATGGGTCGGCGGGGAGTTTGATCCCGAAGCATTTGACCTGGCAGAGATTAATGCCAGATTATGAGCGATGCTGCTGCCGATTTCTTAGCGTATGTTTTCGTTCATCGAGAGCATTTATTGATTAAAATTTGCGTCCACTTCTTGTTTTGAGAATGTTAATTTGCCTGGTTCAGCAGTATCCTGGATAATTTTTTGTGCTATCAATTTGTTCGTGGGAGCGAGTATTGAGAAATGGTTTGCACCGTCTACAATAAGGAAGTGAATTTTGGGATTTCGTGAATACTGGGCCATCGCCTCCACAGAGGTACGATTCCCGGGGCGTTCGCTGCCTTCGAAAACCCACATGGGAGAGGTAACCGAGGACATCCAATATCCGGGAGATCTTAACCTGACTGCCTTCGTATTTGAAATATCAAAGGGAAGAAACCCAGAATCGGTGCCGTATCCTGAAACATCACCTACAGGCCCGAACGCGAAAATGGCCCGGAAAAGCGAGGTGGACTCACCTGTCAGCATCGCTAAAGTTCCGCCGGTACTATGTCCGCCCAGGTAGATATGAGAGGCATCGACATAGGGCAGCTGCTTCAGATACTTTACGGCAGCAATAACATCGTCAACTTCGCCATAAAAACCCTCTTTTAATCCAGGATTATCATTTCCACCACGAAGGGAAGGATACATCATTACGATTCCTGCACTCCGATACTGCACCTCGGTTTGATCATTATTTCGCGGCTTCGGTGTCCAGACGTCACCGATAGAGTTGCAATCCCCACCGGTAATCCATACCATCGCGGGGTGCTTCTTTCCGTCATTAGGATTGAGTGTGAGATAGGCGGATAATTTACCCACAGGCGAGAGGTATTTTATCATCTTGAATATGGATGGTGGTGCGGGATCAACGGGCTCTTTAGGGCGGGTGTTATTCTGAACAGTGTTTTCAAACCCTTTTCGAGCTTGTGTGAGAGTCATCTGGGCATTGGGGAGTTTTTGCGCATTGCATCCGGTAACGCTGGTTGATGCAAGCAGCAGGACATACATTACTTTGATCTTCATTGAGCCTCGCTTATGTCGAATGGTCATCATGATTTCCGTGCCAACCCGCATATAATCACTGATGTTACGCAGGCGAGCAGTTCTCAGGATCAAGCTGCCCATAGCTTTTAAAAGTGTTCTCCGAAAAGAACGTTACCGAAATAGAATTTCAAATCCCTCATCTCAGAATTAAAATCATCGATCTTGCAAAAGTAATCTGTGCTAATCTGAGTAATCTGTGGATAAAAAATCTGAAGCATTCCCTATAAAACGAATCTCACAATCTAAGGATTTAAAAGCATTTTATCCACAGATTACTCAGATTAGCACAGATTACATTGTTTCTATCATGCACGCGACTAGATGATAGAAATAATATAATCTTAATGAACTGCTTGGCTGCGTAACATGAGTAATAACGAAAATCCAGCCTAGAATTTTGAAGTGATTTTTCATAGAGATAACCCGGCAAAACATAGGCTCGATTATTTCGAGTTCGATTATTATACCGGGTTATACAAGTCGTTTTAATGAGCCCAGATGAGCAGAATCGAGCTTGATTCCAGATAGAACTACCGTGATACTATCTGGAATGATCAGTGGCTATCGGACGGATGCAACAGTCGTTGCATGTCGAACCTTATTAGCCTTATCGTGATGAGTCATCTTTGTATATCCGATCAGCGAGTCGAGTTTGGCTTCCAAATTGTTCAATCTCTGAATCTTCTGGTTCAAATCATCGATCGTATTCTGCTGTTCCTTAATAGCTTTAACCAGTACTGGAATCATCTGCATATAATCGACCGACAGATAGCCATCACGATCTTTGCTGACAAGCTGAGGAAGGACACTCTGGACATCCTGTGCGATGAATCCGATCTGACGTGCAGAAGGGAAATTCATATTTGGAAATGCGCTGCGATTGAACTGGTAAGTGACAGCGTTCATTTTTTTGATGGTATTCAGCGCACTGCTAAGCGGCTGCACGTCGATTTTGTAACGAGAGTCCGAAGTGTGAGTAAGCGCTCCGGTATAAGTTACATTGCCTTGAACAAGCACATTGCCGCGAAAAAACCCTGCAAAGCCTGCTGAGAATGCATAAACGCCATACTGTATTCCATTCGCCACTACGCCTGCACTGCCTCCCTGACCATAAACTCCGTTCCCTCCAGTGCTCATTCCCAAGACACCCGGCTGAGAAGAGGCTCTGCCAATGATACCGGGAGACGCAAAATTGGGGCCATCGCCGGTACCGCGGATAGTCCCGGCGACATCGAGGGTCCAAGTTGGATTGGTAAGCCCGATCCCCACCAGATTACCGCCTCCCTGACCGCCGTTGCTGTTCAGAATCAGGGGGCCACCGTAGGATTGAATCCACTGAAAGTTCGAATTCGTGCCAAGCAGGAGTCCCTTGGCGCTGCCTTGCAGAGCGGCGGGTGGAGTTGTGTTCCCGCTGATTACGGCAGGACTGGCTAGCGGGGCTTGAGCATATGCAGGCTGGGCGAATATTGATACCAGACCCGCAAGAGCGGCAATCGATGAATCTCGTCTAAACATGTTGTATTTCATTTCAGATGCTTTCCTTGTATTCTCGTAAATACCACAATATAGTGGTTTGGATTGAGTTCGTTCTGCTGCCGATATTTATAACAGTTCCTACGGCGCAGGCTTTGCATTCTGATTGATATGGAATAGATTCTGCGAATCATATTCGGATTTGATTTGAGCCAGGCGGGTGAAGTTTTCGCGCCTCATCGTAGTGCGTGTCTCCGGGTTCAATCAAATCTCCGCGCAGTGGGGCGCGGAAAGCGCCAATCACTTGTTGAGCTAACATTTTTTTCCCTTCTCGTGGTTAAAAATTTGGTTTGTTTAATGACAGATTGCGTATCATCAATCGTATTCGCACCAATTTACCAGAGACGGCGTTAGTTAAACGTTATTTAACCCGTTAGTAAAAATTTAATTAAAAAATATTTATAGCTGCTCAATTATCGCCTTTGCGGTCAGCAGATCGGACGTATCGAAACCCTCAGAAAGCCAATCGTAAACTTCGATCAGATACTGTTTTCCCTCGGCTGACAGATCATTTGGAGGCCGGTACATTCTGAGAGGTTTCAATATAATCTTAATTGAAAATTATTCGCAATGCTGTCCCCTGCATGATAGAAACAATGTAATCTGTGCTAATCTGTGTAATCTGTGGATAAAAAATCTGAAGCATTCCCTATAAAAGGAATCTCACAATCTAAGGATTTAAAAGCATTTTATCCAGTAGAGTAGAGGAGGATTATTATATCCTCCCCCCTCATCAAACCGGACGTGCGGATTTCCCGCATCCGGCTTTCCTACTGACTATCTCCGAAGGCAATAGGCGGTTCTTTTCCTTACCGGTGGTGAGAAAATGAAAACCCGCCCTTCGTAATGAGAGACCCATTTCAACCCCACCCAACTTCCTACAGCGACGCTGGCTGCGACGACGGAGGTGCTGGAACATGAGATGCTGCACGTACCAGTTCATACGGCGAAACGCCATACTCGGATAGCCGAGATTAAAGTAACTTTGCCAGCCTCGCATCGTTAGAGATAAGTCTTGCAGTAGTTCAGGTATAGGCTGCTTGTTATGGCAGCTTACCTTCTTATGCAGCTTCTCGCGAAAGGTCTTTTGAGACTTCGCCGAAGGAAACAGATTAAGATACTTCGTGCCTCGGCCATACAGGTCGTTGTCATGGCGGAAGGTAAAACCCAGAAAATCCAGGCTCGCTCCCGCCTGCACCAGAGGAACGATACGCGTTTTCTCGCGGTTCAGTGTCAGTCCTAACCGTCCCTCCAGATGTCCTTCAATGAACTGCTGGATGGGCGCACCAATGTAACGAGCAAGAACCACGAAATCGTCCGCATAACGGACGAGCCGTGCATTCCAGCGTTTCCGAGGTCCTTGCGGACTGTGGAAAGCCTTGTCGAACTGGTGCAAATAGAGGTTGGCAAGAAGGGGTGAGATCACCCCGCCCTGCGGAGTTCCAGCAGTGGGCTTGGTAGTGATCTTCCTGCCACTGCCCGGATCGTCCTCTACTACGGGTGTCTCCAGCCATCCCTTAATCAAGCTCAGTACCCGTCTATCGGCGATACGCTGCCTGAGACACGCCATGAGCTGCTCATGAGGAATGGTGTCGAAGTAGGACTTGAGATCGGCATCATAAACCGCTTGGTATCCAGCGCGAATATGCCCTCGTATCTCGTCCAGCGCCTGGTGGGCACTCCTGCCGGGTCGGAACCCGTAAGAACAGTCTTCGAAATCTGCCTCGAAGATTGGCTCCAGGATGAGAAGGGATGCCTGCTGCACCACACGGTCTTTAATCGTGGGGATGCCAAGGGGTCTTAGCTTACCATTGGCTTTAGGGATGTAGACTCTGCGAACCGGAAGCGGTCTATAGGTGTCGGTCTCGACTTCAAGGCGTATCTGCTTCAGAAAAGCGAGGAGGCCTCCTTCTCTGTTCTCGATATCGTCAAAGTTTACTCCATCTACTCCTGGCGCGCCACGGTTGGCTTTGACCTTTTGGTAGGCAGTTATCAAGGTATCTTCGCGAGAGATACGGTCTATAAGCGTGTAGAACCGAAAGTGAGGCTCATTCTTTGCCTTTAGGTTAAGCTTGTAACGCAAAAGCGAGAGTTTCATTGGAATTCCAGGCTCAGCCTGGAATGCTAGTTCGTCCGTAGTGGTCATTTCAGACAAGCGGCACTCCCTTTCTTGTTAACTGCGTGTCAGCAGTCACGTCCCTTCGCTCCTCGGGGGTTAGCCGTATCTTCGCTACTATGGGCGTGTCCGACTTCCAGAGGAGCCTTGCAGGAACTTATGCATTTGTTCCCGAAGTTACCAGTGAAGGCACTCCTATGGATCTCCCAGGTTCCTCGGTATATCAGTCTGTACGCGCCGCCCCCAGTCACTCCGGGTCGTCCTGCATACTTGAAGGCTCATTAAAAGTATGCAGATACCAGACTTCACCCTATCTGGGAGGTTAGTCACGACCATTAGCGTAACGAAGCCGAATCGGGTTCACGTTTGTTGCGGCTCGCACATTCGCTTTCCCAGGCTTCGATGCTGCGGTTACCCGAGAACATCGCTGGTGGGCTACGTGCCGAATGAGCAATTGCACGGCTGAGACATTTCACTCAGCTAGATATACCAGGCTTATCCTGGCGCACCAGATTACACAGATTACTTTTGCAAGATCGATGATTTTTATTCTCAGATGAGGGAGACGAAAAATCCAGTTGTTTAAACGGTCCATGGCAAGGCGGAGTTTATCGTACCGGATGCAGAGAGTTAGCGGCTGATGCTGGAAGAACGCCTGGAGCAAGCGGAAACTACAGAGGGCATCCAGCGTGGTTTGGAACAGAGGGAGCTTGGTAATGGAAGACCCGCAGAGGAAGTATTTGCCGGGTTCCGCCGTAATCATTCTTTCCTAACAGGTATTAATGGAGCTACTTTTTGAGCAGGAGGAGGGCGAGGCTGCCATTTGTGCTGACGGTGTTAGCGATGACATCCCCTGCGCTGTTGATGCCGGCCGCGTCCTTGAGACGATACCCCGATGTGCCTGGAAGCAGGCTGCGCAGCAGTTCCAGATGATCGCCGTGCATTTTGAATGCCAGGTCTGCACCATGGTTACCATCGACATGAATGCCCGAGCAAAACCCCACGATCTGCCCGCTGTTATTGATGGCAGTGGCGGTGGAGTCATCGGATAGATCCGCGCGTGAGTCCAGGTCTGCCATCGCTCCCTTTGTGCAGCGGAAAGAGTGCCGGGCGAGGCTGGATGTATCGGCATATCCCACCACCTCTCCCTGAATATTGATGGCATTGGCCTGACTATTCGGGCCTCCAAATGTGCCTAAATCATGAAGCTGGCACTGGTCCCAGAGAATAGCATGACGATCAGCGGAACGTAGATCTGCCCAGCCTGCGATTTGGCCCGCATCATTAATCGCCCTCGCCTCGCTCTGTTCTCCTCCCAGGGTTTTTAAGTCGATCATACGCCCCTTTTGCCATAGAAAAGCATGGCGTTTACCCCGAACCGTTTCAGCCCAGCCCACTATCTCGCCCAGGTTATTGATGGCCATGGCTTCGCTCTGCTTCCCGCCCAGGGTGCCCAGGTCTATCATGCGGCCATTTTGCCAGAGGAACGCGCGAGAGAATCCTTTAAATGAAGATGCGGCCCCTACAATCTGCCCCTTCTCATTGATGCCGTTTCCCTGACTCCATAAGCCTCCAAGCGCTCCCAGGTGCACAGCCCTGCCATTTTCCCAGAGGATGCCCTGCCGGGGAGCATTTGCGGAAGTGCACAGCCCCACCGCCTGCCTGTGGTCGTTGATGGCCAAAGCCGCCGTATCGGTGTACCCGGGAACACTGAGTTCCTGAACCACATAAACCTGGTGGTTCCTCCGAGAGAGAAGAAATATCCATAAGGGAAGAAGGATAAGGACGACACCAATTTTTGCCCTGCGTATCTGCATCGAAATTCTCCTGTTCGAGAACGTTAATATATGCAGTATCGCAGGCGGCTGTATATCACAGCGTGTATGAAATAGAGAAATTTACGTCGGGGGGTTAACCAGAAAGACTTTCGCCGTGCCGGTAAGGATTAGATTCCTGCAGGATATTTATGCTGGAGAGGTTACCGGCAGGATATTAAGTCTGGAGTTAACCGGCAGGATATTAAGCCGGGGAGTTAACCTGGAACAGCAAATCGTAAAAAGGAGTTACGAAATCTTTACAAAACTGACATCCTTCAGCCAGACACTTCCCAGCTTATTGCCAAGAAAGAATGCTACCTGATTGAGCTCACCCACACTACGAGGCTGCACATCGAACTGATACATGCGCCATGTCGTCCCCAGATGCGCCTGAAGATAAGGCGTAACGAGGCTGTGAAAGTCTCCGGAAGCGACTTGAAAATTCAGCAGCATCTTTCTTGGGCTATCCGCCCTGGCACGGAATTTAAAACGATAAACCGCCTCTTCCTTCAGCTGGCCCAGGCTGTAGACAGCTTCGACATGCCAATCGTTAACATCGATGGCCCGGATATTGAACTGAGTAGTGCCGCCCCGCTTGATTATGTCTGCCTGTGCCGGTTCCATTTTAAAGAGCCAGAAACCAGAGGGCAGCGCATTTTCATCACTCAAAGACGCGGCATCTATTTGCGTATTTGGCGGGCTTCCAAGTCCCAGTTTCGAATGAATATAAGGTATGAATCCAGATTGAGAAGAGCCGCCGCTCAGGCTTCGCGATGTCGCAGGTTTTCTTGTCTGTTCCGGCGGATTAGGATTGGCACTCCAATACTGGACTTTCGCGGTCGTAGGTTCAGGTTTTTTTGTGACAGTCTGCTGATTTTTATTCAGTGGTGAGTAGTGTATTTTTGCTGTCATAGGCTCCGGTTTTTTTGTGACAGCGTGCTGATTTTTATTCAGCGTTGAGTAGTGTACTTTCGCTGTCGCCAGGTCTGTATTTCCTGAGCCGTTCAAATGGCTGCTTCCCACTGCCAGCACTGGGGATTTCTGAGTCTTCGAATCTGCGATTCGTTCTGGTTCAGGTTTCTGAGATCGAGACTGAGATTCTCCAGATATCTTGTTTTGATCCGTGACGGCCAGCGCAGACGGATCCGGCGGTTTCAGTTTTTTCGGTGCAAATGACAGTTCCATCGCCCTCGCCATACGATCTGCTCGTTCTTTTTCGGCTAAGGCGTGATTGTGTTCAATTAGTAAATCGCGCGCATTTTGATCCGCGCGATTTTTCTCCTGCCGGGCGTGGTTGCGCTCCACGATGGCGCTTTGCAGTGCGATTCTAGCGGTGCGGGCGTTCGATAAGGCGGTGAAAGTCAGGGTTCCCAGCAGCAGAACTCCACAGGTTCCCACTGCTGCTGCTCGTGCCAGCCCTTTTCGATAGGCTGCGCGCTGCCGCCGTTTCTCGGCATCCGGCATATGCTCGCGTACCCAATCGCGGTCGAACATCTCTCTGTATATTTTGTTTCGAATGGCAAGGCAGCCGGCATCTTTACGCACAACCCCCGAAAGTTTTAGAATGCTTGTCAGGGGATTCGTTTCATCGTCCGGGATGTGCTTTCCATTCCATATCTGCTGATACAGCTCCAGCACCGCCGCAATATCGCCATCGCTCTGCAGCAATCTGTTCCGCGCAAATGCCAGATTATCATCACTGACGTGGGCGGATTTTGTCAGGAAGAGCTCGGCGCACAGACGATCCACATCCGAGCTATGCGCCGCCCTTTTACTTACAAAAGCGAATTCGACTATCGCCTGGCAAAGGCGCTGAGTCATGTAGGGATTTCCGTTTGTCCAGTAGAGCACCCGCTGCAGTACAGAAACGCCGTTTTCCATTCCTTCTGCCAGAGCAGCGGCCTCTGCGGGAATAAAATCGTGCAGCGGTATTCGGCGGCCGATATTGAAAGGAGAAAGCTGGACATCGGAGATAAGATCGGTGGGCGTAGCGACCCCAAGCAGGCAGAAAGTAAGGCGCTTGAACTCAGGCACCATTGCACGGCGATTGTAGCACTCTCTAATGCCGGCAAAAAACTCATCCGCTGAGAAAGGCAGCGAACGCACGGCATCAATTTCATCGACGAAGATAACCACAGGCCCTGGCACATTTGGCAGCACCACCTGCTGAATAGAGGCCATAAATCGCTGCATCGGTCCGAGATGGGCATTCTTCAGCCAGAAATCTTCAAGCGGCGTCTCGAGATGAAGCTGCTCTCCCAGGAGAGCTAAAAGGCCGTCGTACCACTGGACAGGCGTCAGGTTTTGCCCTACCGCGGTGATATCCAGGCCGACCACGGCGACGCCTTCATGCCTGAGGCGGTTGGCGGTGCGCACCATCAGGGATGATTTTCCCATCTGGCGAGTATTCAGGACGTAGCAGAATTCCGCGTTTCGAAGCGCCTCGAAAAGCTCGGTATCCGCCTGGCGTACGACATAAGAGTTCGCATCTATAGGAAGCGTCCCGCCCGATATATAAAATGAATGTGTATGTGAATGTGTCAAATGCACCCCACCCCAACTACAATTGCCCTCATCCCCCTGCCCCCTTCTCCCAAAAACAGGAGAAGGGGGAATGCCTGCCGATTCCCTCGGCAGACGACGGAGCATCTGCCCTACCGATTCGTTCGTTCCTCGTGGGAGAGGGAGTTTTAACCTCACCCCAACCCCGCTCCTTCCTATGCCCTCGCAAGCTCGGAGGAGAGGGGCTAATTTGTGTGTTTAATCTCCCCTTCTCCTGTTTTTGGGAGAAGGGGCCGGGGGATGAGGGCCGTTTCTATCTGACCTGTCAGCAAGTTCGGCGGCTGAGAAATAATCTCCTGCGGCACAGAATTATTGTGAAAACAGCACACCGCACTGTATCTGTCCTGACAGTATGCAGAGCAAGCGTATATGAGAACGTCTATAGATCGGATAGAATTGCGTTTCACAACAGATGGTATGAAGCCGACTCGGCAGGAAGTACGTCATGAGGGAGGGAATATTCTGCTGTATCAAGGCAGCAGAGAAGGAGATTCGATCATTTGGGTGAAGTATGCGCAGAATCGCCAAAATTTAAAATCGAGCTCTTTGGGCCGCTGTCCATAAGCGTGAACGGGCTGCGACTGCCGCCTTTGCCCTCGCGTAAAGGAGCTTATCTGCTGGCGCTGCTGGCGCTCTGGCACGATCGTGAAATAGAAAGGGAGTATCTCGCCGGGCTTCTCTGGCCAGATAGTGACCAGGAGAAGGCCCTCTATAATTTAAGGCAGACTCTCTCTCATCTCAGGCAGGGGCTTGGCACCGAAGCGTTTCGTATAGAATCTCCGACACGGCACACCCTGCGCCTGAATATCGTTGGCGCTGATATCGATTTAGTTGCCTTTGATGAAGCCTCGGCCCGTCAGGAACCCGAATTCTGGCGCAAAGCGGTGGCGCTTTATCGCGGTCCGCTGCTGGAAGGCTGCCTTGAAGAGTGGATATTCCCTGCGCGCCGAGATCGGGAGTTCTCTTATCTGGCAGCGCTGGAGCGGCTGGCCGAGAACTGCGTAAATCAAGGAGATTTCTCCACTGCGGCAGGGTATTTGCGCCAGGTGATTACTGTGGATACCCTGCGTGAAGGAGCGTATCGCAGCTTGATGCAGGTATACGCGGCCTCCGGCGAGCTTGCGGAAGCAACACAGATATATCGCGAGCTGCGCCTGCTGCTCCACCGCGAAATGAACACCTCTCCTTCCCCGGAAACGGTGGAGCTATATCGTCAGATCCGCTCGGGTGTTCAAGATGGCAGCGCCTCTTCTCAAAATATTCGAGCAGCCGATATGGTCCTCCCCGCTCCGCCAAAGCCTATTTTACTGGAGACTGCCGGAGGTGCAGTCCCGCTGGATTCTCCTTTCTACATTCCGCGCCCTGCGGATGCGCGGCTGAACACAGCAATAGCCAATCGGCACAGTGTGATATTGGTGAAAGGGACTCGGCAGACGGGCAAGACTTCATTGATTGTTCGCGGTATGGAGGCGGCGCGGTCTATGGGGGCGGTCGTTGCCTACACGAATGTCAATGCGCTGGATGCAGCAGTGCTTGAATCGCGCGAGGCTTTATACCGCACGCTTATGGGAGAACTGACGGATCAGCTTGATCTGGATGTGCTCCCCGAAGACAGCTGGAATTCAAACCGCGCCGCTAATACGAACCTGGACCGCTACCTGCGCCGTGAAATACTGGATAAACTGGAACGGCCGCTTGTCTGGGCGCTGGACGAGGTGGACAGGCTGTTCGCCTGTGAGTTCCGCAATGAGGTGTTCGCTCTCTTCCGATCCTGGCATGACCGCCGCTCTATGGACCCGACTGGCTCGTGGTCTCGCTTGACTCTGGCCCTGTCTTATGCGACGGAGGCACATCTGTTTATCACTGACCTGAACCAGTCGCCTTTCAATGTCGGAACGCGCATGATCGTAGAGGATTTCACAAGGGATCAAGCAGCGGATCTCAACTTGCGTTATGGCAGCCCTCTAAAGGATGAAGCGCAGATTAGCCGGTTTCAAGAGCTGGTGGGCGGCCATCCTTATCTGGTGCGCCGCGGCCTGGATGTGATGGCTGCAGAAGGTCTGAATATCGCGCAAATTGAGGCGCAGGCAACCCGGGAAGACGGCCTCTATGGCAGTCACCTGAATCAGTTATATCGCTCCGTTGTACAAGACCCCGATCTGACCGACCTGCTTCGCACCGTGCTCCAGGGAAAAATTCTGCCAACGGAGGTGAGTTACTATCGCCTGTTCAGCGCCGGCATCCTCGCCGCCACCCCCGACCACCAGACTCGTATGCGCTGCCGTGTCTATGAAACCTATTTAGCGAATCGTCTGCTATAAAACTTTATTAGCACCTTCGTTAAGACGCGAGTAAACTTCCATACCAATTTGTTGTTCTTCCTCTCGCGGAAGCAAGAACTCGTCAGTTTGGAACGCACTTCTCGCTAAATCTTTCTTTCTTTCCATGAGATTATCTAGGAGCTGGTCAAAAGTTGATCCGATTCTATTCGATTTGTCCTCATTAATAAAGAAGTATACATGGACCTCTCTGGTCTGACCGATACGATATGCTCTGTCTGTCGCTTGAGCTTCCACGGCAGGATTCCACCATCTGCCATAGTGAATCACATGATTTGCCTCTACGATGGTAAGACCGACTCCGGCTACAAATGGAGATAATATCAGAACATCAAACCCCGTGCCTTTTTTGTAATCTTCAAGGATATTGTTGCGCGTCTCTACTCCACTCTTACGCAAGGAAACAGCGCGTGGAGTATCGCCGTTAATAATGCGTATATTTTTCCTGAATTCAGAAGATATCACCTTCACCAATACTCGCTGCATAGCTTTATGACGACAGAAAATAATAGCTTTTTCATTCTTGTTCTTTATTTTGTGAAGCACCTCAATCAATTTGGATAACTTTGAAGATTGTTTCAGCAGATCATCTACTCCAGAGGCGTCCGCATCAGCATCCTGCAGTAATGCTGGGTGTTGGTACAGTCTCGCAAATTGCTGCAGCAAATCGAGTTTGTTTCGGGTTTGAATAGTAGGATTCATCTTACTAGTCAGTCCAATATGACATTCCACCTCAAAATCCGACATGGAACAAGCTATCTTGTTCTCAATCTTTTTTGGTAGATCGAGAACTTCTTCTTTGCCTCTGCGCAGTAAGAATGCATGTGGCTTTCGATACAGAAGCCGCTCTTTCAAATCAGAGCTGGTGGAGTCGGTTTTAGTATTTTCTGATCGTGCCTCATATCTTTGGGTGAAATCTTTTGCTGCGCCGAGCAGCCCAGGCTGTATAGCATCAAAAATATTCCAGAGATCAAGCAGGCGATTTTCTACCGGTGTACCCGTACATGCAATACGAAAATCAGGCCGGATTGCTTTAATTGCATGGGATATTTTCGTATTTGGAGTTTTATATTCTTGGGCTTCGTCTGTAACAACTATCGACCACAGAGGCTTCCCATCTGGATGATATGCGAAACTGAACTCGTAATCTCTGACTGCCTCATAATTTGTAATGACGACTTTGCGCTTTCTAATCCGGTCAAGATCCAGAATAGGTTTGCCTATATGCTCTTCACGTCCTTCCGCATCACGTCTTCGGTAGGCTTTCAGTTCATTACCATACAAAGGTAAAGGCTCCCCAAAAACAAAACCATCATCATCGAAAAATCGAGAAATCTCATTTTCCCAAGTACCAGTATCCAGCAAGATTAACGGTGCAACGATTAGAATGGGACGGTATGGTGGACGATCACTAGAAAGATCGGGAAAGTGGCCGGACTCGATTGCCCAGGCAAGAAAAGATAATATCTGAAGAGTCTTACCCAGCCCCATATCATCAGCCAATAAGACGCCCTGGCGATCCTCGATACGCGCACATCTCTGCAGCCAGCGAACTCCGTCTTCCTGGTGAGATTTTAATAGAGTATTTTCACTCAGCGATTTCGGACGCTCAAAAAGTTGATTTTGTCCAAACCCCCGGGCATTTTCAGATTCGTCCGTGAATGATTCCGGTACCGTTTCATCGTGAGTAGAAATCAGCAGAGTTAATTTCTTTGGCTTTTCGGTATCCTCAGATTCTTTGGGTGATGTGTCTTTTTCTGATGGATCAGTATCTTGATCAGACCAGAGTTTTGTAAAACCTTCTTCATCTCTATCGGGCATAGGTACTGGTGTGAACTGAAATTCTCCAATCCCAATAACGCGGTCGCTATAAGGAAGGTCTACATCTCCAGCAATACCATCGAATACTGCACCAGGATCTTTCTTAAGAGCTTCCTTTTGAGCCCCTGTAACACGTTGTACTCGTTTCATACGGTTCAGAACAGCTCGCTGCCTATCCGTCAAAACAACTCTTAATTTTTTCAGACCATCCTGTTGATCAAGTGAGTAAAATCCTTCGGCATTATCATTTCGCTCAAATACAGTTCTGAATTTTGCATCATCAAGTTCGTTACACCTAGGAACGAAACTTAATGCCCCATTTGCATCTTCATACATGTCGAGACCGATGGATGAGGGTACGATCACATCGTTTTTCTCAAGAGTCATTTCGAGGATTGCATTTGCTTCCTTCGACAGCCTTTTCACCTTTGCAAAAGTCAGCCAACTCTCCTGAGAATTTTTTTCTTCTGGTTTAAGATGGTTGAATTCATCCATTGCATCAAGGATAGAAAACATCGAATCATCGAGGTGCCAAATCTCGCCAGTGGCAGTCCGAGTTACATAATAGCCATACCGTGTTAATGGGACAGCTTGTGATCCACTGATGAATCTGTATCTATATGCGAAGTCTTTATAGCCGATATCACTGATGCGATCTATATTTAATAAAAACGGACAAGGTTTTGTGAAGGCCGTGATTATCTGAAAATCTTCTGAACGAATTTCAGGGAAATTAGTATAGGGAATAATTACCATATCTCCGTTTAACTCAGCCAGTCCCATCTCCAGGAGCATCGTTACATCAAATGATAATCGTATTCCATCATTGGTGCCTAAAGCATCCTGTGGCCAAGTTTCACGCATTGTCCAGTCGAATTGGACTACACTGCGCACACTTAAACCGATCTTCTCAGCCTCAATGAATACTTTTTTTCCAAATTCTTTCAGCAGCATAATTATCGTCGAATCCCGAGTTCATAGAGCGAACTTCCGGCACCATATTCCCAATCACCACTGTGAATAATACGATCCCTCGCATCATTCATCCGTTTTAACGATCTTATATCAAATAATGTGTATCGTAAATTATCGCCATTTGATTCGAATTTCGTTTTGTCGTATATATATGCAGCATTCCCAGTTACACTAAACTCTATAATCACATATTGCTGACCGCCGACACCTTCAAACAGCATCATGAAGGCACTTGTTTTGGCTCCTACCATTGTTGCGTATTCAATATTCTTGTTTTGCTGGCCTCTAAGTTTATATTTATCTCCATCACAAATTGCCACCTGAAAATCCTTAATATTGCCGGGGCGCTTTGCATATGTAAGCCAGAAATCAGCGCGCCTACGATTTTCGTCATTTTTAGGAACAAGAGTATTAAAGAAGAATTCGATTGTTTCCTTAACCATCCAGGAAAGTACAGTCTGTCTTGAACCGGGTGGCATGTTACGCCAGTTAGCCTGCGTTGCTGCCAAGCGAGGATCTCCAAGCCTGGAGTCCAAATTAACTATATGAGCGATAGACTTCTTAACGCCATCATATTTATCTGTCACATCACTGAGTATGAGTATTCCCACTCCTTCTCGGAAAGCTCCGGGACTTATCGATGTTCCAGATAGATTTTGAGCAATC
Source organism: Chthonomonadales bacterium (assembly GCA_038203935.1). Lineage (GTDB taxonomy): Bacteria > Armatimonadota > Chthonomonadetes > Chthonomonadales > Chthonomonadaceae > JANXSG01. The sequence continues at coordinate 13,600 of JBBRDM010000001.1, read as the reverse complement.
CATTCTATCTCAGCAACAGTCTCTGCTTCGTTCCGTGTGCGTGCCCAGGCAATTGCTGATTTAATCGCTAGTATGAAGGCATGGTCAGCAGCCCGATTCGCAAGGTAAGAAGTGGGACTTACGAACAACTTTTCACACAATTTTGCAACGCTAATCCGCTCACGCACCATTTTATCTGCGATATAGTTATCCGCGGACGGTGTAAAAAGTGCTATATTCTCTGTCCATGCAGAAATTATTATGCTATGACTTGTTTTACGTTTAGCTCCAATCAATTCTACAATCAACTTTTCTAATAACTCTGCTGAAGGGAATGTTCGCCATCCTGCAAAATATGCGTTCACGAAGCCAAATAAAGTGCTGTTGCGTTTGAATGCTGTTTGATTGGTCATAAGGGCTTGAACTAACTTTGGTCGAACAGCTGTTCCTGGATCGACACAAATCGTCCTTAACTCTCTTCCATCTAGCGAAGCCAAATCATAACCAGTGGATTCCCACTTTTCCCAAACCTTCTCCGCATCTACTGGCGGCTTGGGAAAGGAAGTAATTTCGACCTTCTTGTTGAGAATATCAATGGTTTTGCGCAGTCGACCGAGCAATAGATTAACATCCGACTTATGGAAAAGCCTTGCTTCATTCAGGGCGCTCCTATCGAGTCTCATGTCCTCTAGCGCTTGTTCGACTTTCACTTCAAAATCCTGGTTCGGATTTGGTCTTCATCGCGAGCCTTTACACGAATTCGAAAAATCACTCGGCGACTCTCACTATCAGTTTTCTCGGGATCCTGTTCCCCTCTTCCAGTGGCAGATAGCTTTTCAAGGAAATACTTTCGGTACTTCGGCGCAGCATGTAAACTTGCTAAAGACTCCTTAACAACCGCCATAGAACGATCCTGACTTAGTCTTAGATTGTTGTTTTGGCTTTCTTCTTGCGTTTTGCCCCAGCGACGCGAGTCCGTATGCCCCTCTACCACCACGGAATCAATATTCTCCCTGAACTCGGGGCTGTAAAGTACATCCGCAATCGCAGGAATATAGTTCCAAATAAATCTTTTCCCCTCAGGCTTAATATCTGATTTTTGTATGTCAAAATTCATCAATTTTCCTGGGACAATCACAAGTATCGCATTTCGATCCTTGGGATCGGGGCGAATCGATTTCTCGTTAAATCCTTGCGGTTGTAGATCGTGTTTTAATTTTGCTAACAGAACGTCTGTCAGTACAGCATCCTTAGCAGCCGTATTGCTAACGAACACAAGAAGCAGCAAAATGAATATAACCATTAATGAGGTCATCAGGTCAGTGAGGGAGCTGCTCAGATGGTCGGAACCAGAGTGTTCATCCACGAGTACGCTCCAATGATTTATTTATCGCGTCACCTAAATCTTCAAGCCGACCACCAAACTCACTAATCTGTTCACTCAAGAGATTTGCCGCCTTGGGAACAAGCTTATCTGCTATCTCTACTATGCTGTTAAAATTGTCTTCCACTTTGCTGTTGTAATCCGATAAGCCAGTGCTCGTCGCCGCCATAATCTTCGCTATAGATTCGTCCAAAGTATTAAATATTTGACTAGACCGGCTGACAGATATATCATATTTTTGGAGCAACTGTTCATGACGCATGGATTCGTCTCTAAGTTTTCCTGCCATATCTCTTAAGTTTATCGAAACTGCAAGGTGATTCTTTCCTATCTCTTTAAGCCCTTCTGTATGCCCCGCGAGCCCGGTACTATACGTTTTAACATCATTACTAGCAGATGCCATTTGCGAAAGCGCTGTCGCATTTTGTGCGAGGAGGTTACTCATGAATGTCTTAGCTTCCAGCAAAGCGATGCTCGCTTCTTTGAAATCCTGGCTTCGATCTTCAATTTGTGCAAGCAAGGTTTCAAGGCGAGCGCTGGAGCTTTTGGACCAAGTATCTGTTTGCTCAATAATTTGCGCCACATTTTTTTCAGTGCGTTCCGATATTGTTGTTGATGATTGTATGAGCTCTTCTGAAAGGCCAGATACTTTTTCTGTGAGATCGGTCATTACCCGGGTCAGTTGAGACTGCATGCTTGAGAGGTTTTTATCTGCGTTCTCCTGAAGCTGCTTCATTAGTCCATTCATTACTGCGCCAAGAGCTTCGGTCTGATCTTTGCCAGATTGTATTTGCTCAGATGTAACTTGTTCGGCTTTGTTGGCAATTGCACTAAAGGATGTCTGCATACCTGAAAATTGAATACTCATTTGTTCTAATAGAAGCCGTGTAGATTCCAATGAGTCTTGTGCTTGCCCAAATTCATCTTTCGCAGTGCCCATAAGAGCGCCATGAAACTGCTCACCCATCTTACCTAGCGCCTGTGTGATGGATGTTTCAAGCGCTTGCGTCATCCTCTCGAATTCACCTGTAACGGAATCCTGTTTTTGAGATTCCAAATGTACAATAGCAGTCTGCAGTCCGTCGAGCGATGCAGCCATACGTTCCATTGTGGGGCGAAACTCAGCCTCTAAAGAATTGGCAACACCGCTTGACATTCCTGCCGCTAAACCGGGAATTACATCTCTGTTCAGCGTGTTAGTCAGGCGATCTACTAATTCACTGCTGAGATTGCTGAGTGAAACTGCCTGTTTTGCAGAATAATTGTGAATATCCAGCAAAATTCTAGATGGACTCAGATACGGTATTGTTCGTGATATACTCGCCAAAGTTTTGTAATAGGTATTTCTTAGGTAGCGACTGCATGCACGTTCAGACAATGTAAATACGATACTTAGAAATAAAGCAATTATAGAACTAGCAAATTTACCAGACAAACCATTAATGAGAGTATCTATACCGGTGATTGGATTCACTGTGTTCGATTTATCATAATGAACTCCAAATAGAGCAAATAGAATAGCAACAAACGTTAGTGTCAAACCCGCCCCGGTTAGCAGACCCGGAACCGTTCCGAAAAACGATCCATTGTAGCTATCTCCAACTACGGAATCAAAAGGCAAGACATCATGTAAAGGTTCAGTTAGGAAATATGCTGATTTATTATTAGAGGGCGAATATTCCTCGATATGCTCATCAATCCGATTCCAACAAAGCGCGCTTGCATCCTGGCGGCCTATGCATGAGGTTCTAATTTTATCAAGACTATCATCATCAAGTCCTGATTTCGATGAGACAATAGTTGTATCATTACTAATATTGAACGGGATTAAGTCCTGCAGTTTTTTTAAATTTCGATTTACTCTCCAGGCCGATCTTAACATTGAAATAAGGAAACTTACAGCAAAACAAACTAGGCCAATACAGCCCATTTTAATTGGTGATGGAATATGATCCCAAATCGCAGAGATTTGCATACAGTGTTTATATCCTTAGAAGAATGAATAGACAATATGAAATTGGTACAAACAAAGTTACAACATATGAAAATTGTGCGGTTACGAGACTAGCACAGGTGACATTGGCACAAGCGAACGTACAAATCCTGCTTTCGAGTGAATGACTATTTAATTCGTCAGTGGTCCTGGAATGTTATACTGTATAACAAGATGACCATCCAGAATATCTGAGCGGTCTAATAAAGGCGGCATTTACAGCAATTTCCATAATGTTATAAACATGATTACCTTACCTGCACACGGAAACTAAGAAGCAGCTTGTAATGAAGGTAATAGGGACAGCGAAATGGCTGTATTAATGCATTTACTCCCTCTCCCGCGAGGAACGAGCATCTGGGAGAGGGCCGGGGTGAGGTGCATTTACTCCCTCTCCCGCGAGGAACGAACGAATCGGTAGGGCAGATGCTCCGTCGTCTGCCGAGGAAATCGGCAGGCATTCGCCCCTCTCCTCCGAGCTTGCGAGGGAATAGGAAGGAGAGGGGTTGGGGTGAGGTTGAATCTCCCCCTTCTCCTGTTTTTGGGAGAAGGGGGGCGGGGGATGAGGGCAATTGTAGTTGAGGTGAGGTGCGTCTGCCGATATCAAAATCGTAATAAGTTAGAAAGGATTTACAAAGATGGATAGTCTGATTACTTCCTGTAAAGAGAGCGCAGTGCAGGCGATGGAATATTTCCTGAGGAACTTTTCATACGTGCCGGATGATAAATTGACCTGGACCCCGACGCCAACAGCAAAGTCGGCAATTCGAATTGCTGCTCATACCGCTCTTTATGCAGGAATTTTCGCCCGTATGATCCGGGACGGAAAACTTCCGGAGATGGACAACCTAGAGGAGTGGCTAGCGCAAAGGAACGCTGCCGAAGTCGCAATAACGAGCCGAACAGAGATAGAAAGTATATTTCGCAAGGGAACTGATGAAGTAATTGCCGCGCTGGATTCTGTGACACCGGAAGCAATCGAAACTAAATTGGATTCCGGGCTTGGGTGGTCGATGCCGATGACGTTCCTGATGAATTTGCCAGGGATGCACACCAATGGTCACACGGCGCAGATCGATTTCCTTCAAACATGCTGGGGTGATCAAGAGGTACATTTCTGATATTGAATTTTGAGTATTTATTTGGAAGGGAGCAATCACTATTCCAAAAATCAAGACCAATTCAGGATACTTACGATCTGTCGTTAAGCAGCCAGACGACGGCGGATATGCCCTCAACCCCCCTGCCCCCCTTCTCCCAAAAACAGGAGAAGGGGGAAATTTAACCTCACCCCAACCCCTCTCCTGCCTATTCCCTCGCAAGCTCGGAGGAGAGGGGCGGATGCCTGCAAATCCCCTCGGCTGATGGCGGAGCATCTGCCCTACCGATTTGCCTAAATGCTGTAAAAATCGATCTTGTCCGGATGGTAAGTACCGATATACACCTCTTTCATTTATACACCTCTTTCATTTATACATCTCTTTCATTTATTCACATTTTTCATTTCTATCCAAAATTGTTCTATTTCTATCGCATCATGGAACCGTTGGTGACGATACATAGGGGATATGGGAAACCCGGCTTAAGGCTATGGTATAATGCACACAAGATTTCTTGAGGTAAGGCTATGGGACAAATGAGCTATAGTATACAATAGATTGCCAATTGCGGACGAGATATATGTGAAACGTCTGCGGCAGTTATTAGAACCAGACAATATAGGCAAGTTTCTTGTAATTGACATAGAGATGGGCGAATATGAGATCGACGCGGATGGTGATGCCGCATCGATTCGCGCCCGCAATAAACATCCTGAAGGAATCAGATAAGGTACGCGCATTGGTCCCGCTGCTTAGGGGCAGCTCGGTCAGGGCGGTATGAGGATAGGTGCATGATCCTCGGCCATTTAACACTTTCAAGCAGGCGATAATTACGTTAGAAATACTCGTTCGCAAGTTGGGAGTATTCTGTGGATTTCGAAGAGCAAAAAAAAATTTTCCAACAGAAGCAGGCTGGATTTGCTATGCTGCGTAAGCTGGAAATCGAGAGGATGCAATGCTCGACATTCAGTGAGCGACTGGATGCCTTTTCTCGAATAATGGGTTTTGTAGAGCTGTTGAATAGACCTTTTTCTAGAACTGACGATGATTATCTTGCGAACCGGTGGCGAGAGATTCGGAGGAGATATGACGCCAAGCCTTGATGGGCGCCTCCTCGCTGCAATACATGAGCTTCAGGATGTGTTTCATGAGATGAACCTTAATTCAGTGTTCATCGGTGGCGTTGCTGTTTCTCTTCTGGCTAATCCGCGTGCTACCGAAGATGTCGATGCATTGATAATATTTGATGTTAACGACCGGCATACTCTATTAACAAACTTGGAAAATCGTGGATTTCGTCTACTTGTGGCAGATAGAGATGACTTCATTATCCAAATGAGGCTTATAACTGCTATTCATGAAGCAACAGGAACTGTCGTTGATATTATGCTGGGATGCATGCCGTTTGAAGAAGAAGTCATTGCTCGATCAAATCTTTCTAGCGACGCAGATATTGCAATCAGCCTTCCAACCCCAGAAGACTTAGTAATCCTCAAAGCGATTGCAAGCCGCCCAAAAGATCTGGAAGATATCCGCAATCTTGGACTAACTTATCCTATGATGGATCGAGTCCGAATTGAGTACTGGGTAAAATCCTATGCCGAATTAATGGAAACTCCCGATTTATGGGAACGCACATTAGCGCTGTTAAACAGTAAGACGTAGATTATGATATGTTGAGAACTGGTCATAAAGTTTAGCGAACAGGGCAGTCGGGTTAACATATACTATAATAATACATGATAACGTCATTATAAATCATCAGTCAACTTTGGACTAAATGAGCAAAAGGACAATTAATGCGAATAAATGCTTATACACTTAACGAAGTTATTCTTTGTACCTATGCAGCCATGTACGATCAAGAGGAATTCGGAGGTATTGACACCATCCATCGGCTAACCAACCGAAGCATCTCCTCGATAAAGATGAAAATTCAAAATATTGCAGCGATCTTAGACGAGGAAAATATTCCACGCAATCAAAGAGTATCCGCGTTGTCTGGTAAGCCGCCAGGTGAGGCTGGAAGACGCACGAACTGGGACATTGTGGAACCGCTGACAACTGTCACACGAGATTCGTACCAGACACTCTGTAGCAGAATCGTCACAGAATTAAATTCGAGGTGAATACATTAATGGACATTAGTGTTACTTTAAGCAGCAAGAATCTTATATAGTGGTTTACAACCATGTCCTGCCTTTATGGAATATGCGAGGCGTGTTGGAAATGCACCTCACATCATCCCCTATTCCCTCAGCAGATGGCGGATATGCCCTCAACCCCCCGCCCCCCTTCTCCCAAAAACAGGAGAAGGGGGAGATTCAACCTCACCCCAACCCCTCTCCTTCCTATTCCCTCGCAAGCTCGGAGGAGAGGGGCGAATGCCTGCAAATCCCCTCGGCAGATAGCGGAGCATCTGCCCTACCGATTGCCTAAATGCTGTAAAAATCGATCTTGTTCGGATTATAAGCACCGATATACATCTCTTTCATTTATACACCTCTTTCATTTATTCACATCTTTCATTTCTATCCAAAATTGTTCTATTTCTATCGCATCATGGAACCGTTGTTCAGGCAATCCAGTCGAGCATAAAAGAGGCAGCATCAGTGATAATCCGCCTAAATAAGATTAATTTCAGCAGTTTGTTCATTTTATGCTGATAAATCATCAAAAAGTGAAGTAGTAATACTGTATTCTTCAGTTATTTACATAGATTTGAAAGGAATTTCGCGATGGCAGATGTTTCCAGCGGGGAAAAAAGTAATTCAACCGCTACGGATTCTGGGAATAAAATCAATACGAACCAGCCCACAAAAACAGATTCCAAACAATCCGCAGGGAACTCGAACGCAGATGAAAAACCAAAAAGTGAGCAGAACGGCGCGAATCCGCCCGCCGGAAACGAGCCTAAAAAAGAACGCCCGTGGTTAAAACCACTTCTTTTCGGACTGTTAGTTCTTGCCTTGATCCTCGGAATACCCTGGGGTATCCGTTTTGTGCACTACTCCCGTACCCATGTTTCCACCGACGATGCCTACGTCACAGGCAATCTCATCAGTATTAGCCCGCTCATCAGCGGAACGCTGAAAGAACTGGATGTAGATGAAGGCGTGACTGTGAATCGCGGCCAGATAATTGCACGTCTGGATGATGCCGGCCCCCAGTCGAGCCTGCGTCAGGCACAGGCGAATTATAAAGCCGCATTGAGTCAAATTCCTCAGGCAGAGAGGAATCTGCTGTATCAACAGCAGGCGACCAATGCAGCCATCATCAAATCTGAAGCCGCACTCACAGCGCAGCGCGCAAAAACGTCGGGAGCTGCGCAGCAGGTAGAGCTGGCATCAGGCACCACGCGAAACCAGGTCAAACAGGCAAAAGCTCAAATTCAACAGACATCATCGCAGGCGGCACAGGCGAATGCACAGGCGAGCGCCGCGCAGCTCACCATGGAAAACAATCAGATTGCGGTACAGACTTCGCTTGCCGCGCTGGAAAACTATCGCCAGCAGGTACTGACAGCGCAGAAGGCGGTACAAACCGCACAGGCCCGTGTCGATTCCGCCCAAGCCGAAGTAGTGCGCACTGCCAGGGATGAGGCGCGTTACCGTGTCTTATATGACCAGGATGCGGTATCCGCCCAGGTTTACGATAATGCCCACGCACAGGCTAGAAACGCAAGAGCCACTCTCAATGCGGACGAGGCCCAGGTGGGGCAGGCGCAGTCTCAAGTGGTGCAGGCGCAGGACAGCGTCCGGCAGGCGGAATCACAGGTTGAGCAGGCGCGGAAAAGTGTGGCGCAGGCGCAGGCACAAGCCAGCGCAGCCCGCCGTGCAGCAGATGCCGTCGCGGAGCAGATCCATGTCGCCGAGGCCGGCCTCGGCCTCGCTCAGGCAGGCGGGATCCAGGTGGGAATTCAGCGGGCAAACCTGCTCTCCTCCTCCCGCCAGACCGGAGAATCCGAAGCAGATGTCGCTGCCGCGCGCGCAGGCCAGGAACAGGTGGAGGTTCGCCGCAGCCAGATAGAGACCTACCGCTCGCAAGCCCAGCAGGCGCAGGCCGCGCTCACCAATGCGCAGATCACTCTAAACGACACCTATATCTATGCGCCAAACGACGGCACCATCGTCAATAAGAATGCCAATGTGGGTGCCTCCCTCGCGCCCGGCCAGACATTCGTCACGATGACCCAGGGTTCCTATGTCTGGGTCGAAGCCAACTACAAAGAGACACAACTGAATAATGTTGTGCCTGGCGAGCCGGTCGAAATTGAAGTGGATGCGTTTCCCGGAAAAGTTTTTAAAGGGCGCGTGCGCAGCATTAAAGAGGCTACCGGGGCGGCCACTTCGCTGCTGCCGCCAGATAACTCTACGGGTAACTTTACCAAAGTGGTGCAGCGGGTGCCCGTCCGTATCGAGCTGTTAACAGCGAACGAAAACGACGATAAAAAATTCGCGCGCTCCGAGGATATTCTCAATTTGCGGCAGGGCATGTCCGTCGTAGCCACCATTGATACTTCCGATGCGGACAAGTTCCGAAGCCAGGAGACAGGGAAGCGAAGCTCTTCGAATCGCGGGGGTGAGGGTAACAGCGAGATGAATGGCTCCCCTGCACAGACACCCGGCTCCTCCAACATGGGTGGTGTGAATAGTCCTATGATGAACGGGTCCAGTGATACGGCGGCGCCGGGCCAGAATAACAGCAGTTCTGGAACTAACTCTTTCAGCGCTCCGGGCGGCGCAAATGCTGGGGGCAGCCCCAACGCCCAGTTGAACCAGCCGAATCAAAACGCATCCGGCTCTAATCCTATCCCAAACCCTGGCTCTGGCCCGATGCCTTCTGGCGGAAATAATGGCACTCAAAATGGCGGCAGCAGTCCTCCCAATAGCTCCGGTGGCAATCCTGGCCAGGCAGCTCCATTACCGGGCAGTGTGGGAGGACCGGTAACTAATGGAACTCAAAATCCGGCCACGCATGGCGCGCAGGCCCCTGGTACAAATACTCCTGGCACGAATACTGGCGCAGGCAGTTCCGGGGGACCCGGCAGCAGCGGGAACGTTCCGGGAGCAGGTTCCGCACCGGGAGGCAGCAATGGAGCAGGCAGCGCTGGTGGAGCTGCAGGCGGAGCCGGAAATAGCGGCGCTGGCGGTGCAGGAGGCGGTCGATGATTCGAAGAGCAGGCCAGCTGTTCCTCGCGGCCGTTTTATTCCTGCCAGCCAGCTTTGCCCTTGCGCAGACGAATCCTCCGGCAGATACTATCCCTCCGTCCAGCGAAGAGGTTCTGCCCGTGAAGCCTCCGCCCGTGCCCACCGGGATAGTTCCCCTCCCAAAAGGATCGCCAAATACATCGCCCCAGGGTCCGGTTCCCGCTCCGGCGCAGAAGCTTCCTAATGCGGATCACCCTCTCCTGCGCTCTCCGGATCTAAACAGTGTCAACGGTTATATTGCAAATCGCGCCATCACGCTTCAGGACGCCGTCGCCATTGCGCTCTATACCAACCGGGATTTCGCTGCAGCCGCGGCCGCCCTGCAGCAGGCTCAGGGCCGGGCCGGGCAGGCACGCGCACAGCAGAATCCCACTCTGAGCGCCCGCGGGGATATCATCGAGTATGATTCGGTGACAAAAGCCAATTTCGGCGGGCAATCGTTCGTGATTCAGCCTCAGTTCAGCCCGACACTAGGTGCAAACTTCAGCCTTCCACTGGATATCACCGGCACACTGCACGCCGCCATCAGCCAGGCCCAATTTCAGGAGATAGCCGCACAAATCGATGTAAATCGGGTTCGCAATGCCGTCATACTCGCCGTAAAAAATGCCTTTTACAACGTGCTTCGTGCACAGGCGCAGATAGCGGTAGCCGTTGATTCCCTGAACAACTCACTGAAACGCCTGGATGACGCGAATAAAAACTATTCCGCCGGAACTTCGCCGCGCTTCGATGTGATCAGTGCGCAGCGTGATGTCGCAAACGCCCAGCAGGATCTCATCAACAGCCAGGCTCAGCTCAGCGTCAATATTGCGGCGCTGAAAAATACGATTGGGCTGAATTTGCGGACGAAGCTGCGTATTTCCGATCAGAATGCCGTAGACTACCCGGCAGGAGTTCTCCCGCCATCCATTCCTCCCCTGGACAACAACGGCAGGCCGATCACGGATTCGAAGGCAGTTCCCGATTCCCCTGCGATTCTTCCAGCACAGACACCTGAACCCAGGCCAGCCGCGCCTCTCGTGATCGATCCGTCTCTGCTGAAGACCGGAATCCAGAAGATTCCGACGGCAAACGGTTCCAGCGACATCGTGGAAGACACCTTCGATTTCGGCCCGGAGTTCGATGCTCTCATTCAGGAGGCAATGAAAACGCGCCCGGAAATCCTGGAAGGAGACGCCCAGATATCAGCCGCGCGAAAGGGAGTACTCTTCGCCCGCCGAAGCAGTATGCCTGCATTCAATATAGGGCTGAGCGATACCTACTCGCCTAATCCCGCTGCTTTCACGCGAAAAAATGTAGGCGCGATCAGCCTGGGGATATCCATTCCTATTTTCGATGGCGGACTGGCAAGAGAGCGGGAGAAAGAGGCGCGAGGAGTAGTCGCCAATGCGGAAATAACCCGTCGGCGCTATGCAGATCAAGTTCAAGTAGATGTGCAGCAGGCCTATATTGCGCTTGTTCAGGCGAGGAATCGAGTGGCGGTAGCCAATGTCGGCCTGAACCAGGCAAGAGAAGCGTTTCGGCTGGCGCGCATTCGCTATAATACGGGCGTATCACAGCTGCCTGGCATCTCTCCGCAGCTGGAGATCAGCAATGCACAGACCAGCCTCGCACAGGCGCAAAGCAATCAAATTAACGCTCTCTACGACTATAATAACTCTCGGGCCCAGCTGGATTGGTCGATCGGGCGGTACGCGTTCACAGCTACCGGTCCGGGCTTTCCTGCGCCGCCCCCACCCGGTGTTCGAGGCATTTCGCCTTAGTCTTTTTGCTCCATTCCGTCGTTATTTTATGCGGATTGAGCCCCATCTCCTGATATCTGCATTCGAAAGGAAGCTTTTTGGCACAGAGTAATACCAACACGGCAGCTGCTTCTGAGAATCCGCGCGGCGCCCCTAAACCCGCCGCAGCCGATACTTCCGAACATTCCGATGTAAGTCAATATCGCTGGCTCATTCTGGCCGGCCTAATCACGGCGGCGATCATGGAGGTGCTGGATACGACCATCGTTAATGTGGCGCTGCCGCAGATGGCCGGAAACCTCGGGGCTACTTTTCAGGAAGTCGCCTGGGTCTCAACAGGCTATATTCTGTCGAACGTGGTTGTCCTGCCGATGACTGCCTTTCTGACAGCGACCTTTGGCCGGCGCAACTATCTTACTACCTCTATTATCATTTTTATCGTTGCCTCTTTCTTTTGCGGCACGTCGCACACCCTTATGGAGATCGTATTCTGGCGGGTGCTGCAGGGGGCGGGCGGGGCGGCGCTTCTCTCAACGGCGCAGGCAACATTGCGCCAGATCTTCCCGCGCGAGCAGCAGGGAATTGTGCAGGCCGTTTTTCTGATGGGAGTTATCGTAGCGCCTACCCTCGGGCCGACCCTTGGCGGCTGGATAACCGACAACTACACCTGGAACTGGTGCTTCTTCATTAATGTGCCCATCGGCCTTGTATCTATCTTTCTGGTAACCACTTTTCTGCACGATCCTCCGGGAGCACAGCGGCGAACCGGTCCCATCGATCTATTTGGGATTTCGCTCCTTGCGGTCGGGCTTTCGTGCCTGCAGTACGTGCTCGAAGAGGGTCAGCAGGACGACTGGTTCAATTCACCATTGATAATGCGGCTCGCTGTAATCTCCGCAATTTGCCTAGCGGTTATGTTGTGGTGGGAGCTCTCGCCGCGCAATCCGGCGCCTGTGGTCGATTTTCGCGTATTAAAGAATCGTGATCTTGCCTCCTCGATATTCCTATTTATTTCACTGGGTTTTGGTCTGTACGGCGGAATCTATCTATTTCCTCTGTTTGCCCAGAATCTACTCGGCTTTACTCCTACTACAACAGGATTGATGCTGCTGCCAGGAGGTATTGGAACCGCTGTCAGCGCTCTTATCTGCGGACGCCTGCTGAACGGCTCGAACGCAAAGATCGATCCGCGCGTGCTGATTTTCATCGGGGTGACCATTTTCTCCATTTCCATGTGGACCCTGGGCCATCTGACAACCGCCGCCGGAGAGCCAGACGTACGGTTAGCGCTCGCCCTGCGCGGTTTCGGCCTGGGATTTCTCTTTGCTCCCATCAACAACGTCGCCTACGGCAATATCGATCCTAAAATCGCACAGCAGGCATCCGGCCTGATAAACCTGGCGCGCCAGCTCGGCGGATCGTTCGGCATTGCTATTTTGGGCACCTTTCTCACCAGCCATATTCAAATCCACCGCGTCTATCTGCTCTCCCATATCTACCGAGGCAATCCGGCTTTGGAATCCCGCCTGCAGGGCATGACCAACACTTTTATGAATCATGGGATGGCACACGAGGCCGCACAAAATACCGCTCTGCGCAGCATAGACCGCGTGATGATGCAGCAGGCCACTATACTCGCATACAACGATGCGTGGATGATAATCCTGATAGTTTTCATCTGCACCACCCCCGCCATCTTCCTGCTCCGTAAGCCGCGCATGAAACCCGCCGCCGATGTGGGGCATTAGCAGTTCCCGGCTGGCGTCGCATAGTGGAAGCCGGAACACACCAGTCTGCAATCCGCTTATGCAGGAAACTCCGAAAGTAATGCAGAACACTTCTTTCAATGGTGAGGAAAGAAACTTTTGCGTTCTGACAGGAGAACCGTTATGCCGCTGAGAAGTTCCCTCTATTTAGCCGTAATAATAGCCGCTGCGGTATGCTGCAGCACTCCCATGCAAGCCTCGGAAAGCGCTCGGGCGCTGGCAAAACAGGCGGCTGAAAAAGCGCTGGAGTTTCTGGATAAAGATGCGGATCAATGGAAAAAAGACCATCGCTGCAGCACTTGCCATCAGGGAACGATGACGATGTGGATGATGAACGAAGCGAAAGGATTGGGATATCCAGTTAACGCGGAAAAACTGGCTGAGATGAACCGCACCACCTTTGGTGAACCGGGCGCTCTGATG